>NZ_DLJW01000047.1:9576-21455 GCF_002477705.1 Stenotrophomonas sp. UBA7606
TGAGCTATTCCCGCTTGGGAGGCGAAATTCTACATGCATTCGCCCCAGTGTCAACAGCCTGTTTATTTTTTGGCAGCTCCGCTACGCGCGGCTTTTTCGTCCTCGCGCAGGCTCGGCCACGCCGCACGCAGGTACTGCGCCGCCGATACCAGGGTGAGCAGCGCGGCAATGGCCAGCATCCAGTCACCAATATGGAAAACCGGCTCGCCCATCCAGATCGTGGTGAACGGGGTATTGGGCGAAACCGAGTACAGCAGGCACAACAGCGCGACCATCTGCGCGGTGGTCTTCACCTTGCCGATCATGGCGACCCGCACCTTGGCGCGCTGGCCGATCTCGGCCATCCATTCGCGCAATGCCGATACCGCGATCTCGCGCCCGACGATGACTGCCGCCCAGAACGCCATCCACGGTGTCGGGTGGCCCTGCACGATCAGAAACAGTGCCACCGCCACCATCAGCTTGTCCGCCACCGGGTCCAGGAACGCACCGAACGCCGAATGCTGTTCGTAACGCCGTGCAACCCAACCATCCAGCCAATCGGTGATCGCCGCCAGGCCGAAAATCGCCGCCGAGGCGAAGTTGGTCCAGGCATACGGCAGATAGAACACCAGCACCAGCACCGGGATCATCAGGATCCGCAGCAGGGTCAGCCAGGTGGGGATGGTCAGTTTCATTACAGCATTACTCCGCTGCCGGATCGGGCACCGACAGACCGTGAAGGTTAGCGTAGATACGCGCGGCCAGGGCGTCGTTGATGCCCTCCACGCGGGCAATCTCAGCCTCGCCCGCCGCCTTGAGCCCGGCCATGCCACCAAAATGCTTGAGCAGGCTGGCGCGCCGGCGCGGCCCGATGCCGGGGATGTCCTCCAGCTTGCTGGTCATGCGCGCCTTCTGTCGGCGCCCGCGGTGGCCGGTGATCGCAAAGCGGTGGGCTTCGTCACGCACCTGCTGGATGAACTGCAGGGCCGGCGAGGCGGCGCCCGGACGCAGTTCACGGCCGTCCGGCATCACCAGTGCTTCATGGCCGGCACGCCGCTCCACACCCTTGGCTACGCCAACCAGCATCACCCCTTCCACGCCCAGATCGGCCAGTGCTGCCTGCGCCTGCGCCAGCTGGCCGGCACCGCCGTCGATCAGCAGCACATCGGGCAATACCCCGCCCTCCTCCACCGCGCGCCGGAAGCGGCGATCGATGGCCTGGCGCATGGCCGCATAGTCATCGCCGGGCTCGATGCCGCTGATGTTGTAACGGCGGTACTGGGCGCGCACCGGGCCGGCGGCATCAAAGACCACGCAGGAGGCCACGGTCGCCTCACCCATGGTGTGGCTGATGTCGAAGCACTCCACGCGCTTGACCGGCTCGGCCAGCCCAAGCATCTCGCGCAGCGCCTCGCTGCGCGCATGCTGCGCGCCGCGGCTGTCCATCTCCGCCACCAGGGTGACCTGCGCATTGCGGCTGGCCAGCTCCACGTAACCGGCGCGCTCGCCACGCACGTTCCACTTCAACACCACCTTGCGCTCGGCCGAGGCGCTGAGCGCGGCCTCGATCAGTGCCGCATCGGGGATCTCGCGGTCCAGCAGGATTTCCGCCGGTGGCCCATGCTCCACGTAGTACTGGGACACAAACGCAGCCAGCACTTCCTCGGCACTGTCCTCACCATTGGTACGCGGGAAAAACGCGCGCGTGCCCAGGTTGCGGCCATCACGGAAAGCCAGCAACAGCACGCAGGCACTGGCGCCCTGCATGGCGCAGGCCAGCACATCCAGATCGGCGGCACGGCCATCCACGTACTGGCGGTTCTGCATGCTGCGCAATGACGCCACCAGGTCACGCAGGCGCGCTGCGCGCTCGAACTCCAACGCATCGCTGGCCTGCTGCATGCTGTCCATCAGCTCGGCCGCCAACTGGTCGCTCTTGCCTTCGAGGAACAGCGTTGCCTGGCGCACCGATTCGTCATAATCGGCCTGTGCCACCAGCTCCACGCATGGCGCGCTGCAGCGGCCGATCTGGTACTGCAGGCACGGCCGCGTACGGTTGCGGAACACGCTGTCCTCGCAGCTGCGCAGCTTGAACAGCTTGTGCATGAGGTTGAGCGTCTCGCGCACCGCGCCCACCCCTGGATACGGGCCGTAATAGCGGCCTGGTACCGAGCGCGGACCACGGTGCAGCGCAATGCGTGGCCACTGTTCGCGGGTCATCAGCACCTGCGGGTAGGTCTTGTCGTCGCGCAGGGAGACGTTGTAACGCGGCGTCAGCGACTTGATAAGCTGGTTTTCCAGCAGCAGTGCTTCGGCTTCGGTGCGGGTGATGGTGACGTCCATGCGCGCCACCTGCGACAGCATCATCATGATCCGCCGGCTCTTGGGCGAACCATTGAAATAGCTGCCCACGCGCTTGCGCAGCGCGCCGGCCTTGCCGACATACAGCAGGGTGTCGTCGGCGGCATACATCCGGTACACACCGGGCGCGGTACTCAGCGCGGCGGCGAAAGCCTTGCCATCAAACGCATTGGTTGCAGCGTCGGTCATCCGTCTATCGGCACTTCGCTCAATTCGCCACTGAGCGGGTCGAACCGCAGCACGGCATGGGCGTCCGCTTCGGCGATCCAGATCGCGCCAGCAGCCACCGCCAACGCGGCCGGCCCGTGCAGACGCCGCGGCAGGTTGACCGTGGACAGATCACCGCCGCCCAGCCGCAAGGTACGCAGCGAGCCATTGCCGGCATCGGCAATCCACAGCAAGGGGGAGTCCGGCCCCATCGCCAGCGCCTGCGGATACTGCAGGCGTGCACGCAGGCGCGGGCCATCGACGTTGCCCGACTCCCACGGCCCCTGCCCCACCAGGGTCTGCACCAGATCATTGCGCAGCTGCACCGAGCGGATGGCCGAACCCAATGCGTCAGCGATGTACAAGGTGTGCTGCACCGCCAACACGCTGCACGGCTGGGCAAACGCGGCCAGGTGGCCACTGCCGTCGCGCACCTCGACCGGGCCTGCCCCGGCGCGCCAACGCAGCTCCTTGGCACCGAGGTCATAGCTCCAGATGTGGTTGTCACCGGCCATCGCGACATAGATCTGGTTGTCGGCCACGGCCACGCCAACCGGATGGTTCAGCGCGCTGTCCCACGGCTGCGCCAGCACGCCGGCGCTGGGCGCACCAACGCGACCATTGCCACACAAGGTGTCCACCTGGCCACTGGTCAGGTTGATGCGTCGCAGTGCGTGGTTGCCGGTATCGGCCACGTACAGCACATCGCGCACCAGGGCCAGGCCCTGCGGGCGGTTGAATGCCGCTTCGCCCAGACCACCATTGATCAGATCGGCCGAGCCCAGGCCAAACTGGCGCAGGATGCGGCCGGCGTGGTTGCACTCAAGAATCCGGTGGTGACCGGTATCGGCCACGTAAAGTCGCTCGGCCGTAGCCACCAGCCCTGCAGGGAACAGCAGTGGCAGCCGCGGCTCGGCGTTGATCTCGCGGGCGTCGTCATCTTCCAGCGGGCGCGGCACGCCTTCACACAGGCTGTTCAAGGCGCGGTCCAGCTCGGCACCGGCCCCCACCAGCCGCTCACGCTCCTGGCCATAGGCGTCCAGCAGCACCAAGGTCGGCCAGGATTGCACTTCGAACTGGCGCCAGGTGTCCCAATGCGCATCCAGCACGATGGGGGCGCTCACGCCGTGCCTGCGCAGCAGCTTCAACGACTGTTGTGGCTCGCGCTCGAACTCGAAACGCGGCACCTGCACCACCAGCAACTGCAGCCGCCCCGGGTTGCGCGCCTGCCAGCGCGCCACTTCCGCCACGCGTTGCATTGACCAGACCGAAGCGCCATTGACGAAGGCAAGCACTACCGGGCGGCCGCGCAGCTCCTGCAAGGTGGCAGGTGCGGCGTTGAGCCAGATACCGGACTTGGGCAGATCCACTGCGCGCTTTTCATTCATGGTTGGATTATGCCGGACTCGTGGTTGCGCGTAAGACGTTGCACCGTACCGCGAGCAGCCGCATCCACCAATGACCAGCTCTGCTCGAAGTCACTGTCCTGACCATAGTACGGATCGGGAATGGCCGCAGCCCCCTCCACCCCGGCCCAGGGCAACCACAGCACCGCACGCTCCTGCAGCCCGGCCGGAGCCAACGCCCGTGCGTTGTCCAGGTTGGACCGGTCGGCACAGAGGATATGGTCGAAATCGTGGAAGTCCGCGGGTTGCAGCTGCCGCCCGCGCAGCCCGCTGATATCCACCCCATGGCGGCGGGCGCAGGCGACTGCGCGGCGGTCGGGCGGATCCCCGGCGTGCCAGCCGGAAGTGCCGGCCGAATCCACCGACACCCAGTTGTCCAGCCGTGCCTGGGCAATGCGCGCACGCAAGGCGCCTTCGCCCATCGGCGAGCGGCAGATATTGCCCAGGCACACCACCAGCAGCTTCATTGGCCGCCCCGCATGCGTGCGTCGGCCCGCTGCAGATCCTCCGGGGTATCGATGCCCGGCGGGAACGGCGCCGGCGACAAGGCCACGGCGATGCGGTGCCCGGCCTCCAGCACACGCAGCTGCTCCAGCGCCTCCACCTGCTCGAGGTTGCCCGGCGGCATGGCGGCGAACTGCTGCAGGAAGCCGGCGCGGTACCCATAGATACCGATGTGGCGCAGCCACTGTCCCGGCGGCAGGCTGTCGCGGCTACGGGCAAAAGCGTCGCGGTGCCAAGCGATGGGCGCGCGGCTGAAATACATGGCATCGCCATGCACGTTGCGCACCAGCTTGACCACATTGGGATCAAACAACGTGGGCGCATTTTCCACCGGCGTCGCCAGGGTCGACATCGGCGCACCACTGCTGGCCAGCGTGGCCGCCACCGCCTGGATGCCCTCCGCCGGTGCAAACGGCTCATCGCCCTGCAGGTTGACCACGATCACATCGTCCGACCAACCCGCCTGTCGCGCGCACTCGGCCAAGCGATCGGTGCCGGAGGCATGCGCCGGATCGGTCATCGCCACATGGATGCCCTCCAACCCTGACACCGCGGCGGCAATACGGGCGTCGTCGGTGGCCACCCACACTTCGCGCGCGCCTGCCTGCAATGCCCGCCGCGCCACATGCAACACCATCGGTTCGCCGGCAATCAGCGCCAACGGCTTGCCGGGCAGGCGGGTGGAGGCATAGCGGGCCGGGATGGCCACCACGAAATCCGGGATATCAGTCATTTCAACTCCTCACAGCCGCCGCTGCGGCCAACAAGTCTTCACCCGCCAACGGGGTGGATCAAGCGCGCGCCAGCTTGCCCAGGCGGTCCAGCAGCGCCACCCAGAATGCCGCCGGCAGCTCGGCCTGCAAAGGCACCGCGTAATGCCAGTCGGTGGCAAAACCCTGGCATTTGACGGCGTCCTTTTCGGTCATCAGTACCGGCAACTGGCTGCCGAAGGACAGATCCCCGGCCTGGTAGCGATGATGATCGGCAAACGCATGCGGCACCACGCCGATGCCGCGCGCGCGCAGCATCTGGAAGAAGCGCTGCGGGTTGGCGATACCGGCCACCGCGTGCACCCGCTGCCCGGCAAAGGCCTGCAAGGGCTTGGCCCTTCCCCCCGCGAGCGGAGTGGCGGTTTCGATCCGCAGGCGCATCGCCCACTCACCGAATCCGGTCCCGGCGGTCTCCGCCGGGGCATCGCTGGCCTGGCCAAGATTGACCACACGGAAGTCGCACAGCCTGGCCCGCGCCACCGGCTCACGCAGCGGGCCGGCCGGCATCAGCCGGCCATTGCCGTAGCGCCGTGCCGCGTCCACCACCTCGATCTCGATATCGCGCGCCAGCCGGTAATGCTGCAGTCCGTCGTCGCAGATGACGATGTCACAGCCGGCCGCCAGCAACGCCTTGGCCGCCGCGACCCGGTCCTTGTCCACGCGCACCGGCGCGCCGGTCTTCCAGGCAATCAACACCGGCTCGTCACCGCCCAGGCCCGGTGCCAGCTCGGGGGTTACCCAGCGCGGGGTGTCGGCCTCGTCACGGCCGTAACCGCGACTGGCCACGCCCGGCTTCCAGCCGGCCTCGCGCAGGCGGTTGACCAGTTCGATGGTCAGCGGCGTCTTGCCGGTACCGCCGGCGGTGATATTGCCCACCACGATCACCGGCACCGGCACCTGCCGCGCCCGCAACCAGCCACGCCGGTACAGGCCGCGGCGCAGGCCGGTCACGGCGCCATAGGCCGGCGCCAGCAGCCGTGCAAACCAGGGCACGGCGGCATCGCCGTACCAATAGGCCGGCGTTTGCGGACCCTGCTTGCTCATCCGTCCTGCCTTTCGCGGAACTGCATGCTGTGCAGGTGTTCGTAGACACCACCCAGCGCCAGCAGCTCGTGATGGGTACCGCGTTCGACAATGCGCCCCTGATCCATCACCAGCACCTGATCGGCATGCTCGATGGTCGACAGGCGGTGCGCGATCACCAACGTAGTGCGGTCAGGCATCAGCTTCTGCAGGGCGTCCTGCACCAGCCGCTCGGATTCGTTGTCCAGGGCTGCGGTGGCTTCGTCCAGGATCAGGATGGGGGCATCCTTCAACATCGCGCGGGCAATGGCCAGGCGCTGGCGCTGGCCGCCGGACAGCTTGCCGCCCTTGGCGCCCACCGGCTCATCAACGCCGCGCGGCATCTGCTCGACGAACTCCGCCGCATTGGCACCGACAATGGCGTGCTGCAACGCTTCCGGGCTGCGTCCTTGCAGTTCGCCATAGGCCACGTTCTGCGCGACGCTGCCGTTGAACAGGGTCACCTGCTGGCCCACCAGCGCAATCTGTCGGCGCAGATCTGCCAGCGGGTACTCCTGCAGCGGATGCCCATCCAGCAGGATCTGCCCGGATTCGATCTCATAGAAACGCGGAATGAGCTTGATCAGCGTGGACTTGCCGCTACCGGAACGACCGACGATCGCGGTGACCGTACCCGGCCTGGCAATGAAACTGACGTCCTGCAAGGCCGGCTTGGCCTGGCCTGCATAACGGGCAGTGACATTGCGGAACTCGATCAGGCCATTGGCACGCTGCAGCGGCCGCGTGCCGTGATCAGGCTCGTCCTCGGCATCAAGCACGCTGAACAGACGCTGCGCCGAGGCGATGCCGCGCTGGGTCATGTTCTGCACATTGGTCAGTTGCTTCAGGGCCGGGATGATTGCCAGCATCGCCATCAGCAACGCAACAAAGTCACCCACGGTCAACCGCCCTGCGGCGGCTTCGTGGCCGGCAATCAACAGCAGCGCCGCCAGGCCGACGGCACCAATCAGCTGCACCATGCTGGAGGAAATGCTGCGGGTGGATTCCACCTTCATCGCCAACCGCAGATTGGTGTTGGCCAGCCGTGTATAGCGCTCGAGCTCGGTGGGCTGGGCGCCGTAGACCTTGACCTCCTGCTGGCTGGACAAGGTCTGGTCGGCGGCCTGCAGCAGCTCGGCCCCGCTTTCCTGGATACGGTGGCTGATGCTGCGGTAACGCTTGGCCACCTTGTTCATCACCCACGCCAGCGGCGGTGCCAGCACGAAAATGGCCAGGGTCACCTGCCAGCTGTACCACAGCATCATCAGCAGGGCGCCCAAGGCTTGCAGTGACTGCTGCAGCACCACCTTCATGGCATCCACCGCGGCCTGTGCCACCTGGTCGCAGTCGGAGCCCAGCCGCACCAGCATCGACGGCACCGGCTCGGAATCGAACCGCTGCCCCGGCAGGCGCATGTATTTGTCCAGCACCTTGACGCGCAGGTCACGGGCGATGCTGCGCGCCGATTTGCCCATGCCGATGTCGGTCAGGTAGCCCGCGATGCCGCGCAGCAGGAACAGGCCGATCACCGCCAACGGCATCCACGGATTGATGTCCTCCGGGTTCACCAGGTTGTTGGTGATCGGGCTCATCAGCCACAGGAAGCCACTGCCGGCACCGGCTTCCACCAGCATGCCCAGCACCGCCAGGCCCAGCAGCACCCGGTAAGGCAGGGCAAAGCCGAGCAGGCGCTTGTAAACCTGCCATGCACCTGAATCGCTCATTGCTTCACTTCCGGGGCAGTGGCGATCGCAATGCGACGGAAACCCAACTGACCCAGGGCATCCTGTGCGGTGACCACGGCCTGGTAGGGCGTACGGGCATCGGCGCGCAGCAGCACGGTCTGTTCACGGTCCTGGCCGGCCAACTGGGCGATGGTCTGCTTCAGCGACTCGATATCCGGGCGCAGCACTTCCTGGTCGTTGATGAAATAGCGACCATCGGCATTGACCAGGACACTCAACGAGCGCGGCGGCGCGCTGCTGTTCTGGTCGCTGGCGGTCGGCAGCTGGATCTGCAGCGTCGAGCGCGCATCGAAGGTGGTGGTGACCACGAAGAAGATGATCAGCACCAGGATCACGTCGATCAGGGGTACCAGATCGATATGCGGCTCGTCCTGCTGGCGGTTGTCGCGGATACGCATCGTGGATCAGGCCTTGGCGGTACGGCGTGGTTCGGCTGTCTGGCCCTTGTTGGCGGCAGCCATTACCGCCGGGCGGCCATCCAGCGAATCCAGCAGTGCGCCGGCTTCCTGTTCCATCTCGATCACATAGCCGTCGATGCGGCCACGGAAGTAGCGGTGGAACATCAATGCCGGAATCGCCACAATCATGCCGGTGGCGGTGCACACCAGTGCCTTGCCGATACCACCGGCGAGCTGGTTCACGTCGCCGACGCCGTGATCGAGGATACCCAGGAACATCTGGATCATGCCCACCACGGTGCCGAGCAGGCCCAGCAACGGGCCTGCCGAGGCAATGGTGCCCAGCGCATTAAGGAAGCGGCCCATACGGTGCACCAGGTGACGACCGGTGTCTTCGATGCGTTCACGGATCTGCTCGCGCGGGCGGTTGCGCGCTTCCAGCGCCGCGGCCAGCAGCGCACCCAAGGGCGAGTTGGCGCGCAGCGATTCGATGTGCGAGGCATCCAGCTTGCCACGCGCCGCCCAGTTGCGGACTTCCTGCCCCAGCCCCGGCGGCAGCACTTCATTACGCCGCAGGCTCCAGAAACGCTCCAGGACTATCGCCAAGGCCAGTACACCCAACAGCAACAACGGCACCATCGGCCAACCGCCGGCCTTGACCAGTTCCCACACGTTTCAACCCTCCGGCTCGACGGCCGTCTGTTCGATGGCCGATAGGATAGCAGCCACCCGCGCCCGCTCAGCGGCATCCCAGACCCTTGCACGCCATATTCTGCGCTCACGCAGTTGTAGGCCGTCCTTGCCCAACCATACCCTTACCGCCCCACTCTGTGCGCTGGTCAGCACTTCAGCCCCGGCGCGCTGCCAACGACGCACCACCTCCGCACGCGGATGGCCAAAACGATTGCCATGCCCGGCCGACACCAGCGCCAGCCGTGCCGCCGTTGCACGCACGAACGCGGGGCTGGATGAGCCTCCGCTACCGTGGTGTGCGACCACCACGACATCGGCCCGCAGCTTGGCTGGCATCCGTTTCAACAGCCCCCGTTCGATCACCTCACCGATATCGCCCGGCAACAGGGCGCTGCCGTATGCCCCGCTCACCCGCAGCACGCAACTGGACTCATTGCGCAAATAGGGGAACCCAGGGCCGGGATGCAGGAACTCGAACCGCACGCCATCCCATTGCCAAGCCTGTCCGGTGTTGCAGGCGTGCACCTGATCAAGCGGTGCAGCCGGGGGGGCCAGACTGAGCTGTGGTGGAAGTACGGCACGCAGCGCCGCCGCACCGCCAGCGTGATCGTGGTCGGCATGACTGAGCACCATCCGCTGCAAACGCCGCACCCCCAAGGCACGCAATGCCGGCACCACCACCCGTTCACCCGCGTCAAAGCCATCGCGCACGGCCGGGCCGGCGTCGTACAGCAACGCGTGCTCGCGGGTTCGCAGCAACACCGAAAGCCCCTGCCCGACATCCAGCATTACCAGCTCGAACTCGCCCCTGCGTGGCGCCTCCTGCCACGGCCATAGCAAGGGCAGCCACAACAGCAGCGCCAAGCCCTTGCCGGGCACACCGGCTGGCAACAGCAGCCACAGCGCCCCCAGCAGGCCAAGCGGCAGGGCAAACCACGCCGGTTCAGGCAACCACCACATCGCCAGCTCACTGCCACCCAAGGTATCGAACAGGGGCCACAGCAGGTCGAAGCTCCACGCCGCCGCCGTCCATGCCCAGCCGCCGGCACCTGCGTGCAGCGCCTCCAATGCGGTGCCAAGGATGGCCAAGGGCACCACCACCAGACTCCAGCAGGGAATGGCGACAATATTGGCCAATGGCCCCACCAGCGATGCCTGGCCGAACAGCACCACCGTGAACGGCAGCAAGCCCAAGGTTGCGACCCGCTGTGCGGAGAGAAAACCGGGCAACCAATGGCCACGCTCCGGCAGGCACCAGGCCAACCAGCCCACCCCGGCAAAACTCAACCAGAAGCCAGACGCCAGCACCGCCAGCGGCTCAACCAGCAGCACCAACAACGCGGCCTGCGCCAGGCAATCCAGCACCCCCACCGGCCGCCGCCCAAGCCGGGCCAACACCACCACCGCCACCATCAATACGGTCCGCACCGTAGGCAGGCCGAAGCCGGCCACGGCGGCGTACACCGTCGCCCCCACCAACGCACCCACTGCCATCGCCTGCGGTCGCGGCCACCCTCGCCCCCAGCGCGGCAATACCCACCATAGCAATGCCACCATCCAGGCCACGACCACTGCCACCATGCCGACATGGAAACCGGAGATGGCGATCAAGTGGGTCAGGCCAGTGGCCCGCAGCACCTGCCAGTCCTGCTCCTGCAGGCCACGCGTATCCCCAAGCGCCAGCGCCTGCACATAGCGCGCCGATGGCGAAGCCACGTCGCGATGGATCCGCGCCGACATACGCTCGCGCCAAGCCTCCACGCCCGTACCGACGCGCAGCCGGCGCGGTGCCACTGAGTCACGCACCATGGCCGAGGCCACGATCCGCTGGGCGAGCGCATGCCGCTCGGCATCAAAACCACCGGGATTGATCAGCCCACGCGGTGCACGCAGCCGCACCGTCAGTTGCCACTGCTCACCGGCACGCAGCTGCAGGCGCGGCCCCGGCACCGTGGCAGCGAAAGCGTCATACCAGCTGACCTGCACTACACGCCCGTGCAGCGCAGCCGGCAGGTGTGGGCGGCTGTCTACGCGGAACTGGAAACGGGTACGTCGCAACTCGTGCTGCGGAAGGTTGACCACCACACCGGTGACAGTATGTTCACGCGACTCCAATGCCGCAGGCAGTTGTGCGGACAGCGTCCACAGCAGGTGCACGCCCGCCCAGCCAGCACCCAGCAGCATGGCCGCAGGCGCGCGCAAGCGGGGATGGCAGGCCCAGCCCACCGCTCCCAACAGCAGCGCGCAGGCGCTCACCCAGGCTGGCAACAGGACAGGCGCCCATACCGTGGCGCAGATGCCGGCCAACAGCCCTGACGCCACAGCCTTGCCGAAGCGGGCTTGTGGCGGAGGCAGACACACTCTGCCGCAGCGGAATCTGGCCATATGCATCCTGAAGCGGCTGACATGCCATCGTCAGCCCAGCGCAAGGGGCCCACCCATCGTCGAATGTTGGGGTTTGAAGTCGGGGAATGTCGGGTATTGGTTGACGCGGCTGGGACTTGGGGGCAAAAGCGCCCTCACCCCTGCCCCTCTCCCGCAGGCGGGAGAGGGGAAAGCGAGGCTGGCGGCTGCCGGGAGGGGGACGTGCGTTGACGCGGCTGGGACTTGAGGGCTAAAGCGCCCTCACCCCTACCCCTCTCCCGCAGGCGGGAGAGGGGAAAGCGAGGCTGCCGGCTATCGGGAGGGAGACGTGCTTTGACGCGATTGGGACTTGAGGGCTAAAGCGCCCTCACCCCTACCCCTCTCCCG
>NZ_DLJW01000089.1:0-4447 GCF_002477705.1 Stenotrophomonas sp. UBA7606
ACGCGCAGCACCATCGGGCAATGCAGGCGGCCACGGGTGCGGTTGCGCAGGCGCGCGGCGTGGCAGATCAGGTGATCGACCATCGGGTAGACGAAGCCATCGAACTGGGCTTCGGCCACCGGCTTCATGCCCTGTGCGGCCAGGCCGACGGTGAGGCCGGCGATGGTGGTTTCGTCCAGCGGGGTGTCGAGCACGCGCTCCGCGCCGAACTGCTGCTGCAGACCGGCGGTGGCGCGGAACACGCCGCCGTTGACGCCCACGTCCTCGCCCAGCACCAGCACCGAGGGGTCGTGTTCCATTTCCCAGGCCAGGGCCTGGGTGACGGCTTCGATGAGGGTGATCGGGGTGGCTGTCATCGGGGTGTCTCCGCTGTTGCTCGCCGCGCTGTGCGCGACGCCGTGATCGTGGCTGGCCGGGGTGACAGAGGCGTTGCGCTTGATGTCATCCATGGCGCTGCTCCAGGGCGATGGCGGCGGCACGCTGCGCCAGCAGGTCCGGCGGCGGATCGGCATACAGGTAGTCGAACATCGCCTCGACCGGCTGCACCGGGCAGTTGAGGTAGGCGTTGACCTCCTCGTCGACGCGGGTGCCGCACTCGGCGATCCAGTTCTTTTCTTCTTCCTCGCTCCATACGCCGTGCGCGGTCAGGTACTTGCGCAGGCGGATCAGCGGTTCCTTCAGCCAGGCCGATTTCACTTCGGCGTCGTCGCGGTAGCGGCGCGCGTCATCGGCGGTGGTGTGGTCGGACAGGCGATAGGTGAGGAATTCCAGCACCGTGCCACCCTGGCCGGACAGGGCGCGCTCGCGTGCCTGTTCCATCGCGGCCAGTACGGCGATCAGGTCGTTGCCGTCCACCTGCAGGCAGAACAGGCCGCCGGCCAGGCCCTTCTGGGCCAGGGTTTCGGCACCGGTCTGGGCCGAGCGCGGTACCGAGATGGCCCAGCCGTTGTTCACCACGCACAGGATCAGCGGCAGCTTGTAGGCGCCGGCCGAGTTCACCGCGGCGTAGAAGTCGGTCTTGGAGCTGCCGCCGTCACCGCAGACGCTGACCGCGACCTGGGGCAGGTTGCGCAGCTTGAACGACAGTGCCGAGCCGGCCGCATGCAGGCACTGGGTGGAGATCGGCACGCAGATCGGGAAATCGCGCACCGCATCGCTGCTGCGGTCGTAGTCGCTGCCGCGCTCGTCGCCGCCCCAGTACATCAACACGTCGCGCGGGCGCACGCCGCGCATGAACATGGCGCCGTACTCGCGGTAGCTGGGGGCGAACACGTCGCCGCTCTTCATGGCCGCGCCGATGCCTACGTGGGCCGCTTCATGGCCCAGGCAGGAGGCAAAGGTGCCGAGCTTGCCGGTGCGCTGCAGCGCCACGGCCTTGGTGTCGAACACCCGCGTGGCCAGCATCTGCTTGAACATCGGCAGCAGCGAGCGCGGATCGCGCAGCGAGGCGGGGAGATCGTCACGTACCAGGTTGCCGTCGGCATCCAGGTACTGCAGGTAATCGATTTGGAACTGGGCGGAAACCGTCATTGCAGCAACACCTTGAACAGATGGTTTCAAATGATAGGAATTACACATGGTAAGGACTCAGGCTGAAAAAGCCGTCCTGCGCCGCAGCACGATTGACCGGACACAGCGGGCATTGGTTCCGCGGCCGGTGCCGGGAAGGCGAGATATCAACGTATTCAGTCTGTAGTCGCAGGTGCGGCACATTCTCCCCCCGGGCGGAGTTGGAAGTGTTTCGATTCCGTTTGCGCGGGGGCAGTACCTCCCCGCCCTTTGGCTGCAGGCCAAGGGGAGGGCTGGGGAGGGGTGCTTTTGGGGCTCGGCTGGGAAAGCCCCTGCCGAGCATGGCTCGGCACTACACGCCCCCTCCCTTTGGCGAAGCCAAGGGGAGGGCTGGGGAGGGGGGCTTTGGGGCTTGGCTGGGAAAGCCTCTGCCGAGCATGGCTCGGCACTACACGCCCCCTCCCTTTGGCGAAGCCAAGGGGAGCGCTGGGGAGGGGGGCTTTGGGGCTTGGCTGGGGAAGCCCCTGCCGAGCATGGCTCGGCACTACCTGGTGGACTGCAATCGAAAGGGAGGGGGCAGATGGCCCGGGCTGCGTTACCCTTGCCGCCCCATCTGATGGCCAGGCCGATGACCGTAGAAAAGAACCAGCGTGAGCTCGAAGCCGGTATCCATACCGACCTGCAGGGCCGGCTCACCTACGGCGGCTACCTGCGCCTGGACCAGCTGCTGTCGGCCCAGCAGCCGCTGTCCAGCCCACCGCACCACGACGAAATGCTGTTCATCATCCAGCACCAGACCTCGGAGCTGTGGCTCAAGCTGCTGGCCCACGAGCTGCGCGCCGCGCGCGGCCACATGCAGCGTGACGAGGTATGGCAGTGCCGCAAGGTGCTGGCCCGGGCCAAGCAGGTGCTGCGCCTGCTGACCGAGCAGTGGGCGGTGCTGGAAACCCTCACCCCTTCCGAATACATGGGCTTTCGCGACGTGCTGGGCCCGTCCTCGGGCTTCCAGTCGCTGCAATACCGTTACATCGAGTTCCTGCTGGGCAACAAGAATGCCGACATGCTGGCGGTGTTCGCCTATGACCCGGCCGGGCAGGCGCAGCTGCGCGAGGTGCTGGAAGCCCCCAGCCTGTATGAGGAGTTCCTGGCCTACCTGTCGCGCTTCGGCCATGCCATCCCGGCAACCTATGAAGGCCATGACTGGACCCAGTCGCATATCAGCGACCCGGCCCTGCGCCAGGTGTTCGAGAACATCTACCAGGACACCGATCGCTACTGGCGCGAGTACTCGCTGTGCGAGGACCTGGTGGACCTGGAAACCCAGTTCCAGCTGTGGCGCTTCCGCCATATGCGCACGGTGATGCGGGTGATCGGCTTCAAGCGCGGCACCGGCGGTTCCAGTGGCGTGGGCTTTCTCAAGCAGGCGCTGGAGTTGACCTTCTTCCCGGAACTGTTCGAAGTGCGCACCAGCATCCGGGCCGACGCCTGAGTTCCTGCCCGGGACTGAAACCTCAACCTATTCAGGGGCTTGTGCTGGGCGCGCAGGCACCGGAGGGGGGCGTTTGTGCGGCAATCTCCGGTGCTTGCCTGCGGCGGTATCCATTTGACGCGGTACAGCTGCTTCGGTGATCCTCGCCCGTCGCGCCGGTTCCGGCCGACTTTTTCGTATTTGCCCAATCATTCCAGGGGACACCCGCATGAGCGCTGCCGCGCCGAACTCAACACCCACCCCGGCGCCCGTGCCGGAGTTCACCAACCTGCTCGGTCACCCGCGTCCGCTGTGGATGCTGTTCATGACCGAGTTCTTCGAGCGATTTGCGTTCTACGGTATCCGCTGGGCGTTGACGCTGTACATCGTGGCCCAGTTCTCCGAGAGCCAGGCCGGTGCCAGCAAGCTCTACGGCGCCTATCTGGCGCTGGTGTATGCGGCGGCCCTGTTCGGCGGCTTCGTCGCCGACCGGATCATCGGTTACCAGCGTTCCATCCTGATCGGCGCGGCGGTGATGTCGCTGGGCCTGTTCCTGATCGCCATCCCCAATGACCAGGTGTTCCGTATCGGCCTGGCCACGGTGATCGCGGGCAACGGCCTGTTCAAGCCGAACATCTCCAGCATGGTCGGGCAGTTGTACGGCATCAACGACTCGCGGCGTGATTCGGGCTTCACCATCTTCTATATGGGCATCAACGCCGGTGCGCTGGTTGCCCCGGTGCTGACCGGCATCCTGGCCGAGAATGTGTTCGGCACCGAAGCCATGCCGGCTTACAAGTACGTGTTCATCGCCTCGGGCGTCGGCATGCTGATCAGCCTGGTGTGGTTCTGGTTTGGCCGTCGCCAGCTCGGCGAAATCGGCAAGCCGCCGGCCGGTGGTGAAGGCATGGGCCGCACCATCGCCGTGCTGGTGGGTTCGCTGGTGGCGGTGCCGGTTGCCTATGCGCTGCTGTCCATCGATGCCGGCATCCTTGGCTGGATCCTGGGCGGCCTGTTCACCGCACTGTGCGTGATGATCCTGGTCGAGGGCATCCGCGAGGGCAAGGTGGCGCGTGACCGTGCCATCGCCATGCTGATCATCTTCGTGTTCAACGTGTTGTTCTTCATGTTCTTCGAACAGGCAGGCAGCTCGTTCAACTTCCTGGCGCAGAACATCGTCAACCGTGACCTGGGTGGCTGGACCTTCCCGATTGGCTGGTTCCAATCGGTCAACTCGGTCGCCATCCTGGCCCTTGGCCCGATCTTCGTCTGGCTGTGGACCGCGCTGGGCAAGGCCAACCCGTCCATCCCGCGCAAGTTCGGCCTGGGGCTGATCTTCAACGGCCTGGCCTTCCTGCTGCTGATGTACGCGCTGTCCTCGCTGGTCGACGGCGCTGGCAAGATCCCGTTCTGGACCCTGTTCATGGTCTACGTGATCCAGACCGTCGGTGAGCTGTGCCTGTCGCCGAT
>NZ_DLJW01000081.1:0-8249 GCF_002477705.1 Stenotrophomonas sp. UBA7606
AAAGCCCTCGACCTGCCGGTCTACGCCGGCCTGATCGAGCGCGAGCTGCAGTGGGGCCGTGCCCAGAGTGGTGACAAGCAGGCCATCGCCAATGCCGTGGTTGACCGCCTGACCGTGGGCGTGGGCACGATGCTGGCCGAGCTGGTACCGGGCCGCGTCTCCACCGAGGTGGACGCCGACCAGGCCCACAACACCGAGGCCACCGTGGCCAAGGCCCGCGAGTTCATCGCCATGTACGAAGCGGCCGGTGTGCCGCGCAGCAAGGTGCTGATCAAGATCGCCGCCACCTGGGCCGGCGTGGAAGCCGCGCGCGTGCTGCAGGCCGAAGGCATCGACTGCAACCTGACCCTGATCTTCAACCCGACCCAGGCCCTGGCCTGTTCGGAAGCCGGTGCCTTCCTGATCTCGCCGTTCGTCGGCCGCATCCTGGACTGGTACGTGGCCAACGGCCAGACCCCGGCCAACATTGACGAAGACCCGGGCGTGCAGTTCGTGCGCGGTGTGTTTGCCGAATTCAAGCGCCGTGGTTCCAGCACGGTGGTGATGGGCGCCTCGTTCCGCTCGACCGCGCAGATCGAAGCGCTGGCTGGTTGCGACCGTTTGACGATCTCGCCGGACCTGCTGGAGAAGCTGGACGCGGACTTCGGCGAGCTGCCGCGCAAGCTGGTGGCGGGTGCTGCTGAAGCGGTGAACGTCGCTGCGATTGATGAAGCGACGTTTGATGCGGATATGGCGGCTGATCCGATGGCTACGGAGAAGCTGGCTACTGGTATTGAGGCGTTTGCGAAGGATCTGCAGGTTTTGCGCCAGCGAATTGCTGATGAGTTGGGCGGCTGACAGCCAAAGCAATGCCTGACCACTCCCTTCTCCCTGCGGGAGAAGAGCCTGTCCCCGCGAAGGCGGGGATGCCCCGAAGGGGCGGATGAGGGTAAGTGCAAAGCCTAGAGACAATTGGCTGCAAGAGGCTTCGCCCCTTACCCTCACCCCAACCCCTCTCCCGCAGGGAGAGGGGCTTTCAGAAGCTTTTCGACACCCGGCTCCCTCTCCCTCGTGCCGGGGTCACCGCAGCCGGTCCCCTGTGCCTGGTTGCGGCTTTTCCAGCTCAGCGCGAAATCATCTCGATGAACCGCGCTACCCGTTTGTACGGCGGCCGCAGCAGATCACTGCCGGCCCGGCGGGTCTGCCACAGCACCGGCAAACGCTTGCTCATCGCATCAAAGCCGGCCTTGCCGTGGTACGCGCCCATGCCGCTTGCCCCAACACCGCCAAACGGCAATCCATTGATAGCGAAGTGCAGCAAGGTGTCGTTGACGGTGACGCCGCCGGCAATGGTCTGGCCGACGATCTTCTCCACCGTCACCTTGTCATGGCTGAAGGGGTACAGGGCCAAGGGCCGGTCGCGGCCATTGATGGTGGCGATGGCCTCGTCCAGTGAGCGATAGCTGCGGATCGGCAGGATCGGCCCGAAGATTTCGTCCTGCATCACTGTCGCATCATCGCCCGGTTGCAGGATCAAGGTCGGTGGGAACAAGCGCTCGCGCCGCGACCGCTCCGCATCGATATCGGCCAACGGCAACACCTGCAGGCCACGCGCACGCGCGTCATCCACATAACCCTGCAGGCGTTGATACTGGCCTTCGTTGATGATGCGGCTGTAATCGCTGGCATCAGCGAAGTCGCCGTAACGCAGCTGCACCTGCGCACGCAGCGCGGCGACCAGTGCATCCACCCGCGCTTCGTCAATCAACACATAATCCGGGGCGATGCAGGTCTGGCCGGCATTGAACCACTTGCCGGTCGCCAGCCGTGCGGCCGCGCCATCCACCGGATAGTCCGCTGCCACCAAGGCCGGTGACTTGCCACCGAGCTCCAGGGTCAAGGGGGTCAGATGCTGCGCGGCGGCCGCCATCACCTTGCGGCCAATCGCGGTGGAGCCGGTGAACACCAGATGGTCGAACGGCAGGCCCGAGAACGCAGAGGCCACGCTGGTATCGCCCTGCACCACCGCCACCCGATCAGCGGGAAATACCTCGGCCAACAGGGACTGCAGGAACGCTGAGCTGTTCGGTGTGTGCTCGGACGGCTTGAGCATCACGTGGTTACCAGCGGCAATCGCCGTCGCCAATGGCACCAGCGCCAGATTGACCGGGTAGTTCCACGGCGAGATCACCCCGACCACGCCCACCGGCACCGGTCGCACCTGCGCCCGCGCCGGCCAGAAGCGCCAGCCCACGCCGATCCGTTCGGGCCGCATCCAGCCCCGCAGGTGCGACAGCAGGTGATCGATCTCACCAGTGACAGTCATGCCATCGGCAATCACCGATTCGTGTTTGGAGCGGTGGCCGAAATCGGCGGCGATGGCCTCGGTCATCTCCGGAATGCGCGCCTTGAACGCGGCACGCAGGCGGCGCAGGTCATCGCGGCGTTGCGGGTAGTCCGGCTTGCGCTGTTGCCAGGTCTCACGCAGTTGCGTCAGGCGCTGCTGCAGCGTGTTTGAACCATCGGTCTGTGGATCCATGGTGCCTCCCCAAGATCAGCGGCCACTGTAAACCCGTGTGTGTTGAGGAGTGAAGGGTTGTTTGCGAGGCAGGCGTGATGTGCTGCGCAAAGCCGGGAGCGAAGGCGGTGGAGCTACCCCAAGATCCCTCCCCTGCGTTTTGCGCCAGGGAGGGATCAAAGGGCGTGACCTGCCAGCCCCCCTTGCACGCCGTTTTTGCCCCCCGTGCGCAAGGCGCAAGGGCGGAGGGAGAAGCGATGCTGTTCGCAAAGAAAGGCCGCCCCCTTTCGGGGGCGGCCTTTGCATTACGCATTGCTCAAGCAATCAGTGCGACGAGGCCTTGCTCGCACCAATGCCGGTTTCCGCACGTACCTGCTGTGCCGGGTAGGCGGCACGCTCGGCCTGTGCGTTCCTGCTCTTGTCGGTGATCGAGAAGAACCAGATGGCGACAAACGCAATCGTCATCGAAAACAGCGCCGGACTGGTGTACGGGAACGGCGCGCTGCCAGCCGGGTTGCCCAGCGTGTCCACCCATACCGACGGCGACAGCAGGGTCAGGATCAGCGACGAGGCCAGGCCCAACGAACCGCCAATCACCGCACCGCGGGTGGTGCAGTCCTTCCACAGCAGCGACAGGATCAGCACCGGGAAGTTGGCCGAGGCCGCGATGGCGAAGGCCAGCGACACCATGAAGGCCACGTTCTGCTTCTCGAACACGATACCCAGCAGCACTGCGATCACGCCCAATGCCAAGGTGGTGATGCGCGACACACGCAGTTCCGAGCCCGGCGGCGGATTGCCCTGCTTGAAGACGGTGGCATACAGGTCATGCGACACCGCCGATGCACCGGACAGCGTCAGGCCTGCCACCACGGCCAGGATGGTGGCGAAGGCCACCGCCGAGATGAAGCCCATGAACATATTGCCGCCCACTGCCTTGCCAACCAGCACCGCGGCCATGTTTGGGCCGCCCTGGATGGTGCCGGTGACCGGGTCCGCATACTCCGGATTGGTCAGCACCAGCGCGATCGCACCGAAGCCGATGATGAAGATCAGGATGTAGAAGTAGCCGATCCAGGTGGTTGCCCAGAGCACCGACTTGCGTGCCTGCTTTGCATCGGGAACGGTGAAGAAACGCATCAGGATGTGCGGCAGGCCAGCGGTACCGAACATCAGTGCCATGCCGAACGAGATCGCCGAGATCGGGTCCTTGACGAAGCCACCTGGCCCCATGATCGCCAGGCCGGTACTTGCTGCTTCCTCCGCACTCTTGCCGCTGTTGGCCGCGATCTGGGTCTTGACCCGCACCGCCTCGCTGAACAGCGCCTCGAAGCTGAAGTTGAAGTGCCACATCACCATCAAGGCCATGAAGGTGACGCCGAACAGCAGCAGGCAGGCCTTGATGATCTGCACCCAGGTGGTGGCGGTCATGCCACCAAACAGCACGTAGACCATCATCAACACGCCAACCAGCGCCACCGCCACCCAGTAATCCAGGCCGAACAGCAGCTTGATCAGCGCACCAGCACCAACCATCTGCGCGATCAGGTAGAACAGCACCACCACCAGCGTGCCCGAGGCCGCGAACATGCGGATCGGCTTCTGCTGGAAACGGTAGCCGGCGACGTCGGCAAAGGTGAAGCGGCCAAGATTACGCAGGCGCTCGGCCATCAGGAAGGTGAGGATGGGCCAACCCACCAGGAAGCCCAGTGCGTAGATCAGGCCGTCGTAACCATTGGTCATCACCGCCGCGGTGATACCCAGGAACGAAGCCGCCGACATGTAATCACCGGCAATGGCCAGGCCGTTCTGGAAGCCGGTGATGCCGCCGCCGGCGGTGTAGAAATCGGAAGCCGACTTGGTGCGGCCCGCCGCCCACTTGGTGATACCCAGGGTAGCCAACACGAAGGTCGCGAACATGATGATCGCGGTCCAGTTGGTGGGCTGGCGCACGGTCTGGCCTATATCGCCACCGGCGGCCAGGGCCGCACCGCTGGCCAGCAGCAGACCGAGCATGGCGCCCGAACGCAACAGCGAATGGTTCATTGTGCGTCCTCCACGATCTGCTGGGTGAGCGCGTCGAATTCCTTGTTGGCGCGACGCACGTAGAAGCCGGTGATGGCGATGGTGAACACCATCAGCCCCAGCGCGATCGGTATACCGACGGTGGTGATCTTGCCCGGGCCAATAGGCGTGGCCAGGAAGGCCTTGTCGAAGGCGATCAGGCCGATATAGCCGTAATAGGCCAGCAGCATGAGGATGGTCAGGGTCCAGCCCAGCTTGTTGCGCGTGCTGCGCAGGCGCTGGTACGCCGGGTTGGAGGCGATCCGCTCAACACGGGGATCGACGGAAGCATTCATCGGGATTCTCCAGGCATTGGGAATGCGAGCGCCATGGCGTGCAGAACACGCCGTGGCGGTGACATGAGTGCTCCCCGTGGGGGTAGGGAGATGCTGCGTACTGCGACTTCGGGGGTGGCAGCGTGCGCCTTGTGCACATGCTGCCGGATGACTCAGAAGCTGTACTTGGTGGTGAACTGCAGGCGACTGATATCGCCCTTCCTGCCGTTCTCGATCTCGCGTACGCCGTACATCAACTCCGCACCGACATCGACCTTGGGCATCGGCGTGTAGAAGATGTTGCCGCGGATCGACTGCACGCTCTTGGTCACCAGGTCGCCGGTGATGGCGGCATTGTTGTCGTAATCGCTGCGGGCGTAGATCAGGTTGGTGCGCAGCTTGGGCGAAAACGCATGGCGCCAGCCGACGTAGGCGGCAACCACGCCAGTGGGATCGATCTCATCGCGGATGGCGTCGTAGCCGCTGTCGGCGGTGATGCCCAGGCCGATGTAGCGGGAAATGCCTTCGCCACCGGTCAGCTGGTAATGCAGGGTATCGGCATCACCCATCAACCATTTGCCGCCAAGGGTAACGCCGCCGGCCACCTTGCTGGCATCGGCACCGGTGGTCTGGTTGTCGAGCTTGAGCTGGCGCAGCAGGCCGGCCACGCCGAACGTGCCCCAGTCACCCTTCCAGCCGTAACGCACGGTCAGGTCCGGCAGCGAGCCACGGTCGGAGTTGGCAACCGCCGGTACGTTCCAGCTTTGGGTAACCGGGTTGTAGGCGCCGGTCAGCGTGGTGGTTTCCGGGTTCTCCAGGGCAACACTCAGGCCGCCATTGGTGTAGCGGATCTGCGCCTGGCGCACGAACACCACGCCATCGGTGGGGCCGACGAAGTCGGCGGCTTCGGGGATGGATGCAGCGTCCATGAAGTTGGACCAGGTCTGGCCGGCCAGCCAGTTGTTCCAGTACATGTAGGCGTGGCGCAGGGTGACGCCATAGGTATTGGTCGCGGTCTGGTTGCCCAGCGCGTTGCCGAAGAAGTCCATCTCGACCATGGCGCCGGCCTTGTCGCCGTTCTCGGCCACATGGTCCACGCCCAGGTTGAAGCGCGAGAACTTGGCGTGGGCGTTGTAGTCCACGTCCGAGGCCTTGCCCGAACCACCGGCGCCATGCACCGGCGTCTGGCCCGGCAGGTACAGCGCGCGGCCGGTGGCATCGTCGGCCAGCTGGCCATCACCGGTACGCGTGGCAAGGAAATCGGCCTTGATGAAGCCGCCAACCTTGAAGGTGGTGCCCGCGGTCGCGCCCGGGGTGATGCTGGTGATCTGGATCGGCTGCTTGCCGGCCGGCACCGCCGGCGCGGCTGCGCGCTCGGCCTGTGCGGTGCGCACCTGCACCACTTCGCTCTGGGTCTGGGCGATGGCGCCCTGCTGTTGCTGCTGGGTGGACAGCAACAACTGCACCTGCCGTTCAAGATCGGCGACGCGTGCTTCCAGCGCCTTCTCTTTTGCGGTTTCGGCAAAGGCCATGCCCGGCGCAACCAGCGCGACAAACAGCGCAGCGGCGAGCGGCCGGCGGGCCGTTTTCAACATGTTTCGATTCATGGGTTCTGCCTCTCTCCAGGCTGGCGAATGGGCCGCACCGGTTGCACGGTCGCAGCCAGCGTGCGCGGGCCGGGTGGCGGGCGGCTATTCGCCATTAGTCGTAAGCAGGCGTCTGTTCGACCATCGTCTAACAAAGGGGGCAGCGCGAGGGGGGGTGGATGCGGCACACTTGGGGTGTCCGCCTCTGTCCCGCGACAGAGCGCATCCATTGGTTACAAGTGCAAAGGTGAGGGTTGCCATGACTGATGTATATCCCGTTGATCCCGCGTTCGCCGAGAAGGCACGGATCGACAAGAACACATACCAGCAGCTGTACCGCGAATCGGTCGAAAACCCCGATGCATTCTGGGCAAAGACCGCCGAGCGCCTGGATTGGTTCAAGAAGCCGACCAGGATCAAGAACGTCAGCTACCAGCTCGACGATTTCCGCATCAAGTGGTTCGAGGACGGCGAGCTCAATGTCAGCGTCAACTGCCTGGACCGGCAGCTGGCCACGCGCGGTGACAAGACCGCCATCCTGTTCGAGCCCGATGGCCCGGACAGCCCGGCGCAGAAGGTCACTTATCGCGAACTGCACGAACGCGTATGCCGCCTGGGCAACGCGCTGCGCAATCTCGGCATCAAGAAGGGTGACCGCGTCACCATCTACCTGCCGATGATCGTCGACGCTGCGGTGGCGATGCTGGCCTGCGCCCGTGTCGGTGCCATCCATTCGGTGGTGTTCGGTGGCTTTGCCGCCAACTCCATTGCCGACCGTGTCGGCGACTGCGCCAGCAAGCTGATCATCACCGCCGACGAAGGCCTGCGCGGCGGCAAGAAGGTGCCGCTGAAGGCCAACGTCGATGCCGCGCTGAAGCTGCCCGGCACCAATACCGTGGAAACCGTGCTGGTGGTGCGCCACACCGGCGGCGCGGTCGACATGCAGGCGCCGCGTGACCGCTGGTTCCACGACGTGGTGGACACCCAGCCGGCCGAGTGCGAACCCGAGCGCATGAACGCGGAAGATCCGCTGTTCATCCTCTATACCTCCGGCTCCACCGGCAAGCCCAAGGGCGTGCTGCACACCAGCGGCGGTTACCTGCTGTATGCGGCCTATACCCACGAAGCCGTGTTCGACCTGCGCGAGGACGACATCTACTGGTGCACCGCCGACGTCGGCTGGGTCACCGGCCACAGCTACATCGTCTACGGCCCGCTGGCCAACGGCGCCACCTCGGTGATGTTCGAGGGCGTGCCCAACTACCCGAATACCTCGCGCTTCTGGGAGGTGATCGACAAGCACCAGGTCACCATCTTCTACACCGCGCCCACCGCCATCCGTGCGCTGATGCGCGAAGGCGAGGAGCCGGTCAAGCGCACCTCGCGCAAGAGCCTGCGCCTGCTCGGCAGCGTGGGTGAGCCGATCAACCCGGAAGCCTGGCGCTGGTATTACGACGTGGTTGGCGATGCACGCTGCCCGATCGTGGACACCTGGTGGCAGACTGAAACCGGCGGCATCCTGATTTCGCCGCTGCCGGGTGCCATCGACCTGAAGCCGGGCTCGGCCACGCTGCCGTTCTTCGGCGTGCAGCCGGCCCTGGTCAGCGCCGACGGCGAGCCGCTGGAAGGCGCCACCGAAGGCAACCTGATCATCCGCGACTCGTGGCCGGGCCAGATGCGTACCGTCTACGGTGACCACCAGCGCTTCATCGACACCTATTTCCGCACCTACCCGGGCAGCTACTTCACCGGCGACGGTTGCCGCCGCGATGAGGACGGCTATTACTGGATCACCGGCCGCGTCGATGACGTGATCAACGTCTCCGG
>NZ_DLJW01000046.1:0-68779 GCF_002477705.1 Stenotrophomonas sp. UBA7606
TTGCCCGGGCCCTTGCCCTTCAGCACCAGCTCGGCGCGGCGCAGCTCGAACTCGCTGTCCTTGCCGTTCTTGGCAACACCGTTCAGGTCGGCCTTGTCGTTGTCGAACCAGTTGCCGTCGGCCTGGACCAGGCCTTCGAAGGTGATTTCGGAACCGCCAATAACGTCGATGGCGACTTCAGCGTGTGCAGCCGGCGCGAACAGTGCAGCAGCCACGGCCGCGGTGAGGAGTTGGCGATGCAGTTTCATTGGGTGGGTAGCCTTGCAGGCAGGTTGAGGTTGCTGCGAAGGCTAGGCTGTAAAGATTGCGTAAATGTGACAGTCCGGCGACTGTTATGGCCCAGGCAGGGCAAGCACCTGCGCATTTGGCAGGTGCGCTGTTACCGGCAGGTGTCGTGCAGATGGCAACTGCCGACGCTCAGGCGGCGTCGGCGGTCTTGTCCTTGAAATGGCAGAGGTCGCGGATCACGCATTGCGGGCAATCCGGTTTGCGTGCCTTGCACACATAGCGCCCGTGCAGGATCAACCAGTGGTGCGCATCCTGCAGGAACTCGGCGGGAATCACCTTGACCAGGCCATCCTCCACCGCACGCACGTCTTTGCCAGGTGCCAGCCCGGTGCGGTTGGCAACACGGAAGATGTGCGTATCCACCGCCATGGTTGGCTGCCCGAACGCGGTGTTGAGCACCACATTGGCAGTCTTGCGACCGACGCCGGGCAGGGCTTCCAGCGCGGCACGGTCGGCGGGGACTTCTCCGCCGTATTTTTCAACCAGGATGGCGCAGGCGGCAATCACGTTCCTGGCCTTGGCATTGAACAGGCCGATGGTGGCGATGTAGCGCTTGAGCCCTTCCTCTCCCAACGCAAGGATGGCCTGGGCGGTGTTGGCCACCGGGAACAGCTTGCGCGTGGCCTTGTTGACGCCCACGTCGGTGGCCTGGGCCGACAGCGTGACCGCGACCAGCAGCTCGAACGGGGTCTTGTATTCCAGTTCGGTGGTCGGGTGCGGGTTGAGTTCGCGCAGGCGGGTGAACATCTCCAGTACTTCGGCTGCGCTCATGCGTTTGCTGCCGCGGGCGGTGCCGGCCTTGGCGGGTGTAGCCTTCCTTGCCGGGCGCTTGCTGGCGGTGGTCTTGCGGGCCGTGGTTTTCTTCGCTGCAGTGGTTGTCATTGCGGTGTGCTTCCTGCGGCCTTGGCCTTGGCCCGGGCCCGGGCCAGGATCGCCGCCGCCGCCGAGGGCAGGGCAGGTTTGCTGTTGGCCGCGGGCGCTGGCGCACGTCGCGCCTCACGCTCGGCGGCGCGGCGGGCCAGCCGCGCCGCACGGGCGCGGTGGCGTTCACGTGCAGCCCAGGCCGTGCGCAGTTGCTGCTGGGCCTGTTGCAGGCGTTGTGGCAGGTCCGGGTGCAGTGGGTCGAGGGCGGCGTCGCCGGCCTGCGGCTGGTAGTCCATCAGGCCAGCGTCAAGCGCTGCATCCAGAGCGTCGTCCAGTACCAGCTGCAACAGCTGTCCGGGCGTGGCGTGTACGGCGGGCATGGCGTGGCTCAGCAGTTCCTGAATTCCGGCTTGCGGCGTTCCAGGAAGGCACGGGTGCCTTCACGCATGTCCTGGGTGGAGAACACCAGGCCAAATTGTGCGCTTTCGTATTCCAGCCCTTCCTCGATGCCGCATTCGCCACCGACGTTGATCGCATCCAGGATGCCGCGCAGCGCCAGCGGTGCGGCGTTGGCCAACTGCACGGCGAGCTTGGTGGTCTCTGCTTCCAGCTCTGCGGCGGGCACCACCCGATTGACCAGGCCCAGCTGCTGCGCGCGCTCGGCGCTGATGGGAGCACCCAGCAGGCACAACTCGAGCGCAGCGGCACGCCCGCCCAGGCGAAGCAGGCGTTGGGTGCCGCCGAAGCCCGGCACCAGGCCCAGGTTGATCTCTGGCTGGCCCACCTTGGCGCTGTCGGCGGCGATGCGCAGATGGCAGGCCATGGCCAGCTCCATGCCACCACCCAGTGCGAAACCGTTCACCATTGCGATGACCGGCTTGCTCAAACGTTCAATCCGGCGCATCAAACGTTGGCCAACCAGCGAGAAGTCGCGGCCTTGGACCGGGGTCAGGGCGTTCATCTCGGCGATGTCCGCGCCGGCCACGAATGCCTTGCTGCCAGCACCGGTCAATACCACCACCCGTACCGCCGGATCCTGCGCGGCGGCTGCAAATGCTGCGTCCAGTACCTCCAGCGTCTGCCGGTTGAGCGCGTTGAGCTTCTCCGGGCGCTGCACGGTGATGGTGTGGATGCCATCCTGGGTGCGGGTAGAAACCGGTGCATCGGACATACAGCTGGACTCCTGAAAAGTTAAAAAAAAGTGAGCCGGGAACTACTGGAACCCTTGCCCTGTCTGAATCGGCGTCGTCAGTGGCGGACAGCCTTTGTGACGGCTATCCTAACCCGTCGCCTCTAGCGGCATGGTTGCCCTGAGACACCTTTCCTGGAGAACTGTTTGATGAAGTTGCGTTCTATCGCGGTCGCCGTGGCCGCTCTGGCCATTACCGGCGCTGCATTCGCCCAGGACGTCTCGTCCGAGAAGGGCAAGCTGAGCTATTACTTTGGCTACGATTACGGCAACAACCTGGCCGAACTCACCGGCCGTGGCGAACAGCTGGACATCGCATCGGTGGTCAAGGGCCTGCAGGACGCCTACGCCAAGAAGCAGCCGGCCATCACCGCCGACCAGCTGAAGCCGGCCGTCGAGGCATTCCAGCGCCGTGAGCAGGGCCGTGCCCAGGCCGCCAAGGCCGAGTACGAAAAGGCTGCCGCTGAAAACAAGACCCGCAGCGACCAGTTCCTGGCCGCCAACAAGGCCAAGCCGGGCGTGCAGAGCCTGGCCAACAACGTGCAGTACCGCGTGATCGAAGCCGGCAACGGTGCCAAGCCGACCCAGGCCAGTACCGTCGCGCTGGAAGTCGCTGGTCCGTTCCCGTATGGCCAGCGCCCGACCGAAGCCCGCCCGGCCCAGTCGATCCCGTCGATCAAGCTGAGCGAAGTGGAGATGGCGGCCATGCGCACCACGCTGCTGCAGATGCCGGCCGGTGCCAAGTGGGAAGTGACCCTGCCGCCGGATCAGGCCTACGGTGCCGATCCGCGCACCCCGTTCCCGCCGAACGTGGCTGTGCAGTTCGAGATCAAGCTGGTCAGCGTCAAGTAATCGCCAGCAAAACGTAAGAAGAAAAGCGCCGGTGGCAACGCCGGCGTTTTTTTTGATCCAGTGAACGGGCAGGGCGGAGCGAACAACCCATCAACCCGAATGTTGGCAGGCGTTGCGCCTCGCAGGTAGTCACAAAAAAACCGGCGCCCTTGGGCGCCGGTCGGTAACCCTGAAAGCCGCTGCGGCTTTTTACAGCGACGTCAGTTTTGCAGCACAGCTGCGGATGCCCGCCTGCTCGACGGTGCTGACCATGCCGATGGCCTTCAGGCTGCTGGCGGTGTCGTTCATGCAGCGCAGGTATTGGCCACGGTTGCCCTTGGCACCCACCCTGCACAGACGGTCCTGGGCTTGCACGTTGGCACCTGCAATCATGCCCGGCGCCTTGAACAGCTTCACGCCGGTATCGCAGCTGCCGATACGGGCGTTGCCGCCATTCAAGCCCCAGCCTTCATCGGCGAACACACCCAGGGTGAGGTCAACGATGCGTGCAGCATCGGTGCTGTCGCTGTTGGCGGGTTCCATCAGGGCGTCCGGCTTGAGTACGCTCTCGAAGTGCGAGAACGAGGAGCCGCTGGCCACTGTCGCCGGTGCATACAGCAGCGGTCGCCCGCTGCGATCGGCGCCAGCCATCTGCCCGGCGACATTGCCCAGCGCGGCCGTCATCGCCGTGCCGGCCTGGGCTGCCGCCTTGATCAGGTTGGCATCGCTGAGGTTGACGCTGAGGGTCGGGATGGTGGCGTTGACCGAGGCGTCTTCCGCCATGCCCGGCGCCGTACCCGGATCGGCGGAACTGGCGACATTGCCGATGATCGCGGCCACCGCACCAGCGGCCTGCACATTGGCGGCCTTGATCTCAAACGCGCAGGTGCCGCGATTGACGTAGGCCACCTTGCCGGCAAGGCTGCCTGCCGGCAGCGCCTCGCAGGCATCGGCGGTGTCCGGCCCGGTGCCATCATTGGCCACCACCACCGGTCCCTTGAAGTTGGCCGCGGTGGCCGCCGGCCCGAACGACGCGGTGCCGAAGAACTGCGATACCACCGACGTGCCACTGACCGACAGGACCAGTGCCGGATCCAGCCACAGCGGGGTCTGTGCCTTGGCGCTGGCACCGTCCCAGGCGGGTGCGCCGCGGGTCTTGATCGAGGTGGCGCGCAGCGCGTTGGTCATCGACGCATCGGTGAAACGCTTGCCGGTGAGGTTGTCGTAGGCGTTGTCGGTGTAGACGTCGGAATAGCCGTAGTAGCTGGGAATGCCGGTACGTTCACCCAGGCGGCCGCTCGTGTAGCCGACAAAGCCGGAGAAGCCCAGGCCGTGGCCGATTTCATGCATCACCACGTCCAGGAAGTTGATCTGCCCGGCAGGCGTGTTGCCGTCCAGTCCGTAGTACCAGCCCGAGCCGGTCATGCACGGCGAACCGTCCGGGTTGGTGCCGCCCAGGTTGGCATTGAATCGACTGGTGATGTCGGTGCCGCTGCTGCTGATGGTGATGCGCGAGCCATTGACGGCGTTGGCCAGGGCGCCGTGGTAGATCATGCCCAGCTGGGCACCCGACGGTGCCGAAGCAGCCACCCATGAGGCACCGGCCGAGCCCAGCGTGCCGCCGGTGGCGGTGCAGGCCAGGTCCTGGAAGCTGGCGCCGACAAAGGTTTCCACATCGCTCTGCAGCACCGAGCCCCACAGGTCGGCCGCGTACTGGTAGACGATGCGCCGCTGTTCACCAACGCTTACGCCGGGGTTGCCGCCCTCCGGCGCGCGCGCGGTGGTGTCATTGAGACCCTTGCCAGCCGGGTCCTGGTTGACCGGGGTGATGATGGCAGCCTGCGCGGAGGCGGCATACAGCGTGGCCACGACCATGGCCGAGAGAAGTTGCGCCTTCATTTGGACACCTCCTGCCGATCATGGGAAACCGCGGCACCGTTCTCCAGCAACTGCACACTGCCATCGGCGGCACATTGCACGGTCAATGCATTGAGCGAGGACAGCGGCAGGTCGGCCGTGGTCATGCCATTGCTCTGCAGGCGCAGGGTCTTGCTGGCATCGGCGCCGGTCTGCGGTATGCGTGCCCATGCGGCATTGGCACCTGCGCTGCTGCGGGCGGCGGCAGGCATGGCGTTGGCCTTGTCGGACAAGGCGCGGATTTCACTGTCGCTGAGCTTGCGCAGCTTGCCCGTCTTTGCGTCGATGCCGGCGACCATGCCGTTGTCGGCGGTCTGCTCCGCAGCGGTAGGTTCGCTGGCCATGACCGAGGCGGCAGCCAAGGCCAGTGCGGGGAGCAAAAGGAGAGGTTTTGCCAATTTCATTTCCGTACTCCGTACAGAGTGAAGCGAAAAGGCGCTACGCGGCTGTAGGCGAATTCACAGGGCCTGAAATCAGGCCTGCGCGGACGCGCCTGCATTACGGATAGTTCGGTGTCCCCCTGTCGGCAACCCGAGTGTGCCCTCGGATGAACGCAAGCTCAATAGTTGATGTGCGTCACATAATGAATGGGGCACCAAGATCCCTGTGGGTATGGACGTCGCGCTGCGTTGCCGGTCACGGCCGACCAATCTGGCCTGTCCGCTGACACTTTGGCGCGCTACGCTAGCGCGATGCATGAATTTGTTGCTCCGCCACCGCCGCGTCTCATTTCCAGCCCCTGTATCGGAATCTGCGCCTTGGACCCGGCGGGCTTTTGCCGCGGTTGCTGGCGTACGGGTGCGGAAATTGGCGGGTGGATGGCGATGAGCGAGCGCGAGCGTCAACGGGTGATGGAACAGGAGCTGCCGCAACGTGCGCGCGATGCCACGGCATTTGCAGCGCAGCTGGGCGGGCGAGAGCGTCTGCAGCAGGCCTTGCTGCCCTTGCTGGATGCGCCGAACGGCCCCGGCTGGAACCGCAGCGAGCTGGAAGACCTGCTGCCGCCCGGGCCACCGGTGGAAGCGGCCGTGCTGGCCGGCCTGGTGCCGCGCCCACACGGCACCCAGGTGATCCTGACAAGGCGCACCGAGGCGCTGCGCAACCATGGCGGCCAGGTCGGGTTCCCTGGTGGGCGCATGGAAAAGCGCGACCGCAACCCGCTGGCGGCGGCGCTGCGCGAAAGCGATGAAGAAATCGCGCTGGCGTCGAGCCAGGTGCTGGCGTTGGGTTACCTCGATCCGTTCATCACCATTACCGGTTTCCGGGTGACGCCGGTGGTGGCGGTGGTGGATCCGGATTTCATTGCCCGGCCCGAGCCGGGCGAGGTGGCCGAAGTGTTCGAAGTGCCGCTGGATTTCCTGATGGATCCGGCCAACCTGCGGCAGGTGCCGGTGGACTATCACGGGCGGGTACGCCACGTGATGGAGTACACCTGGCCTGGCCAGCGCATCTGGGGCGCAACGGCTGCCATCCTCTACAACCTGCGTCGTCGATTGGAGCAAGTGGCATGACTACGAACAGCCCGCCGTGGACCACCCTGGTGGACGTTGCCAGCCTGGCCGCGATCCTGCAGGCCGATGCAACACGGGTGTTGGACGCGCGCGCAATCGCCAGTACCGCGGTGCGGGTGATGGATGCGCGCTTTTCACTGGCCGATGCCCAAGCCGGCCGCCAGCAATATGCGGCAGGGCATATACCGGGAGCGCTGTATGCCGATCTGAACCGGGATCTGTCCGACCTGGGCAAACACGGCCATGGCCGTCACCCGTTGCCGGACAGCGAGGCGTTTGCGGCCACGCTGGGCGGTTGGGGGATCGCCCCGCAGACGCAGGTGGTTGTCTACGACGCCGCCGACGGCAGCATGGCCGCCGCCCGGTTGTGGTGGCTGCTGAGGCTGATCGGCCACGACAAGGTTGCCGTGCTGGATGGTGGCTTGGCCGCTTGGCAGGCGGCGGGGCAGGCCGTGGAGGCTGCCGCGGAGGTGGCGGTTACCCGCACTGCGCCCTATCCGGGCAGGTTTGATCTGGCGCAGGTGGTCAGTGCCGACGAGGTGCAGGCACGCTTGCCGCAGGCGCCGGGCTGGTTGCTGGACGCGCGCGCCGGCGAGCGCTACCGCGGTGAGGTGGAGCCGCTGGATCGGGTTGCGGGCCACGTGCCCGGTGCGGTCAATCGCCCGCTCGCAATGAACCTGCGCGATGGCCACATGCGGCCGGCGGCCGAACTGCGTGCCGAGTTGCTGCCCTTGCTGGGCGAGCATGCGCCCGCGCAGGCGGTAGTGATGTGCGGTTCCGGTGTGACTGCCTGCCACTTGTTGCTGGCGTTTGAGCATGCAGGTCTGCAGGGCCTGCGGGTGTTTGCCGATTCCTGGAGTGGCTGGTCCAGTGACGAGCGGCGGCCGGTGGCTGTGGGCTGAAACGACGCGTCGCCGTGGCGGCGCAGGGATCCGGGGGGAACGATGACAATGCGGATGGGCCTGGTGCTGCTGTTGGCGCTGCTGTTGTTGAGTGGCTGTGACACCGCGCCGGATGCGTCAACGGCGATGGACGCGCGCCAGTACGCGCGCGACGTCGAACAATGGCGTGCGCAGCGGCTGGCACGGCTGCGGGCCGGCGATGGCTGGCTCAGTTACATTGGCTCCGGGCGTCTGCGCCCGGGCAGCTACCGGTTGGGCAGTGCCCCGGGCAATGATCTGTTGCTGCCGGCGGGCCCAGCACAGCTGGGGCTGCTGGAGGTGGACGCAAACGGCAATGCCCGCATCGACGGCAAGCCCGGCAGCGGAGCAACCCTCAATGGTCACCCGCTGCGCCAGGCCGAACTGCGCCCGGGGGTGGCCGGTATGCAGGAGGCCAGTCGCATCAGGCTGGGTACGTCCGAGTTCTATCTTGTGCGCATGGGCAGTGTACTGGGCTGGCGTTTCCGCGACCCCGGCTCGGCGCGTCGACGTAACTTCCAGGGCATCGAGCACTTTCCGGTGGACCGTCGCTGGCAGGTGCAGGCGCGTTGGCAGCCCTATGCCCAGGCCCGGCAGGCGGTGCTGTTGACCTCGATCGGCACGCCGTTGCCGGCGCAGGTGCCGGGTGAAGCGGTATTCGAGATGGACGGGCGTACCTTCCGCCTGCAACCGGTACTGGACAAGGAGGCGCTGCCATCGCGGCAGCTGTTCTTCCTGTTTTCCGACCGCACCAGCGGCAGGGAGACCTATGGCGGCGCTCGCTACCTGTACGCAGCCGAACCCCGCGACGGCAAGCTGGTGCTGGATTTCAACCGCGCCGAGAACCCGCCCTGCGCGCTGACCCCGCATGTGGTGTGCCCCATCGCACCGGCGGTCAATCGCCTCGACCTGGCGGTGACGGCTGGCGAGAAATTCCAGTATCTGCCGCAGTAGCCGGGGTCAGCCCGGCATCCGCTGCAGGTCGATGGAGCGCAATACCAGCTCCCACGGGAACAAGGGGCCCGGATCCAGCTTGCGCTGCACGCTGCGGCCGGCGTCATCGCTGGCAGGTTCCAGGGCGGTATCCAATTGCTCGTGGCCGGCGATGTAGCGCAGTGACGGTACTGCCTGTGGCAACCATTCCAGCAGGCGTACCAGCGCTGCAATCTGCGCTTCCGGGTAGGGCTCGGTCATGGTCTGGTGGTTGGAGTCGAACCAGTTCGGCCAGCGCCCGTTGTTGACCAGCTCGATGCCGATCGAACGCGGGTTGATGCCGCGCACGTGGTGGGCCACGCGGTCCAGGGCCACGTATTGCTGGATGCTGCCATCGCGGTCGATGTAGTAATGGCCGCTGTTGCCGCTGCCGTTGTCGTACAGGGCGCGCTCGCCATACTCGCGGGCGGTGGCCAGGTCCGGCAGTTCGGTGCAGTGGATCACCACCAGGTCGATGTCGGTGGGCTTGCGCTGCGCCAGCAGGTGTTCGTAGGGCAGCGGTTTGGCGATGATGGGCGGCGGCAGGTGCATGGGTGGATGCTAGCATTCACCCATGAATTTCCCCATGACCCGCCGCCAGCCATGAGTCGCGGCCACTGCATCCTGTCGCACGGCTTCGAGAGCGGCCCCGACGCCACCAAGGTCACCGCGCTGGCCGAGGTGGCCGAACGCCTGGGCTGGAGCCACGAACGCCCGGATTACACCGACCTGGATGCCAGGCACGAGATCAGCCGGGTCGGCGATGTGCCGGCGCGCCTGCAGCGGCTGGTCGAACGCGCGGCCGAGATGGCGGCACGTGGCCCGCTGGTGCTGGGCGGATCCAGCCTGGGCGCCTATATCTCGGCGATCACCTCGCTGCAGGTGCCGGTGGCCGGGTTGTTCCTGATGGTGCCGCCCACCACGATGGGACCGATGCCGGCGCTGGATGCAGCGGCGGTGCCGATCAGCGTGGTCCACGCCTGGAACGACGAACTGATCCCGGCCGCCGACGTGATCGCCTGGGCCGCCGAGCGCAGGGCGCGGCTGCTGCTGGTCGATGACGGCCACCGCCTGATGCGCCATGTGGACGCCTCGGCGCAGGCCTTCGAAGCCTTGCTGCGCGGTTTGTGAACGCCGCCGCCGGCCGATTCCGACGCCGCGGCGGGCAACTGCCTACAATAGCGGCCCTGGATGCCCCGGGGCCGGCCACCGTGCCTGCCCGCCTGGCTGGCCCGATTCCCTCTTCGAAAGTTGATAGCTCCCGTGAATTTCTTTGTTTCCTGCGCCAAGGGCCTTGAATACCTGCTTGCCGACGAACTGCTGGCGATGGGCCTGCCGCGGGCGACCGCCACCATTGCCGGCGTCAATGCCGAGGGCGAGCTGCGCGATGCACAGCGGGTGGTGCTGTGGTCGCGCCTGGCCAGCCGCGTGCTGTGGCCGCTGCAGGAATTCGACTGCCCGGACGAGAACTCGCTGTACCAGGGCGTGGCGGCCATGCCGTGGGACCAGCACATCAGCCCCGAGCTGACCTTGTCGGTGGACGCGCATGTGTCTGGCACCGCCATTACCCACGCGCGCTTTGCCGCGCAACGGGTCAAGGACGGCGTGGTCGACAGCCTGCGTGACCAGGGCATGGAGCGGCCGTCGGTGAACGTCGAGTTCCCGGATGTGCGCATCAACCTGTCGCTGCGCAAGGGCAGGGCCACCATCTCCATCGACCTGGGCGGTGGCCCGATGCACCGCCGTGGTTGGCGCATGGCGCAGAACGATGCACCGCTGAAGGAAAACCTGGCTGCCGCCGTACTGCTGCGCGCCAACTGGCCGAAGATCCACGCCGAAGGCGGTGGCCTGCTCGACCCGATGTGCGGCAGCGGTACCTTGCTGATCGAAGGCGCCTTGATGGCAGCCGACGTCGCACCGGGTCTGCAGCGCCATGGCAGCATCCCACCGAGCCGCTGGCGCGGTTTCGATCAGGCGCAGTGGAAGGAACTGATGGCCGAAGCGCGCCAGCGCGAACAGGCCGGTCGTGCCGCGCTCAAGCAGGTCATCCATGGCAGCGACATCGACCCGGCGGCAATCCGTGCGGCCAAGGAAAACGCCGAGGTTGCGGGCGTCAGCGAGGCCATCTGGTTCGGCGTGCGTGACGTGGCCGATATGCAGGTGCCGCCGCAGGAAACCGGCTGCGTGGTCTGCAATCCCCCTTACGACGAGCGCCTGGCTGCCGACACCGTGCTGTATCGCCGTATTGGTGATGCGCTCAAGCGTGCGGTGCCCACCTGGCGTGCAAGCCTGCTGTGCGGCAGCGCCGACCTGGCCTTCGCCACCGGACTGCGTGCGGCCAAGAAGTACCAGATGTTCAACGGCGCCATCGAATGCGCGCTGATCGTCTGTGACCCGATTGCCGTGCCCGAGCGTGAGAACGCCGGCCAGCCGCGCGAACTCAGCGAAGGCGCGCAGATGGTGGCCAACCGCCTGCGCAAGAATCTGAAGAAATACAAGAACTGGCTGTCGCGCGAGGGCATCACCTGTTTCCGTGCCTACGATGCCGACCTGCCGGAATACGCGGCCGCCATCGACGTCTACCGCGAAGACGGTGGCAAGAACCGCACCTTCCTGCATGTGCAGGAATACGCCGCGCCGGCCACCATTCCGGACGTGGATGTGCGCCGACGTCGCAACGAACTGCTGGCCGCCGCGCGCGAGGTATTCCAGGTGCCGGCCGAACAGGTCGCCCTGAAGTCACGTGAGCGTGGCAAGGGCGGCAGCAAGTACGGTCGTTTCGAGCAGCGCGGCGAGTTCATCCTGGTGCGCGAGAACGATGCACTGCTGCGGGTGAATCTGTTCGATTACCTGGACACCGGCCTGTTCCTCGACCACCGCCCGCTGCGCACGCATATGGCGCAGGAAGCACGCGGCAAGCGCTTCCTCAACCTGTTCTGCTACACCGGTGTGGCCAGCGTGGAAGCGGCGGTAGCCGGCGCCAGCTCGACCACCAGCGTGGATCTGTCCGGTACCTACCTGCAATGGTGTGCCGACAACCTCGCGCTCAACGGCAAGGGCGGCAGCCAGCACACCCTGGTGCAGGCCGATGCGGTGACCTGGTTGGAGGCGGAGAAGAACCGCTACGACGTGATCTTCTGCGATCCGCCGACCTTCTCCAACTCGGCGCGTGCCGACGATTTCGACATCCAGCGCGAGCACGTGCGCCTGCTGCGTGCGGCGATGGCGCGGCTGACCTCCGATGGCGTGCTGTATTTCTCCAACAACTTCCGCCGCTTCAAGCTGGAAGAGAACGCCGTTGCCGAGTTCGCGCATTGCCGCGAAATCTCCGCACAGACCATCGGCCCGGATTTCGAGCGCAACGCCCGCATCCACCGCGCCTGGGAACTGCGCCGGGTCTAAGCCGCCGCACCTGTATTGCCGAGCCATGCTCGGCAGAGGCTTTCCAGGCAATGCCACCTGTAGTGCCGAGCCATACTCGGCAGAGACTTTCCTGGCAATGCCATCCTGTAGTGCCGAGCCATGCTCGGCAGAGGCTCCGTCGATAAAGCCGCAGCCCACCCGCGCTCCCTCCCTTTCGCGCAGCGAAGGGAAGGGCAGGGAAGGGGGCTTTTGCTTTGCTGGGTAATGCCCCAGCCGAGCATGGCTCGGCTCTACCTATGCTCCCTCCCTTTCGCACAGCGAAGGGGAGGGCTGGGAAGGGGGGCTTTGATTTGCGCGGCAATGCCCCAGCCGAGCATGGCTCGGCTCTACCTGTGCTCCCTCCCTTTCGCGCAGCGAAGGGGAGGGCTGGGGAGGGGTGCTTTTCGCCCTGGCTGGTAACGCCCCAGCCGAGCATGGCTCGGCTCTACATCAAGCTTGCTGCCGCCAACCCCACGACCGGCAACACCCACGCCAAAGGCGCGATCCAGCGCGGGCGATACGGATACAGCCCGAAGGCCAACAGCAGGCCGGCGATCGTCATTGCACCCAAGCACCACACCGGCCCCAACGCCCAGCCGTGTCGCCACACGCACAGCGCGAATGCAGCCGTCAGCAGACTCCAGCCCAACCAGCGCCACAGCTGCATGCGTGCAGTGCTCGTAGCAGCCCTGCCGTAAAGGTCCAACTGGTGCTTTTCCATCGCAAAGGACAGCGCAACAAAGGCGGCGAACGACAAACCCAGGACAAGCAGCATCATGCGCTCGCCTCCGCAGCCGCGGCGGCTTGTTGCCTGCGCTTTTTCTCCGCGGCACTCAACGGTGGCTGCCAGCGCTGCATGCGCCAGCCGCAGTAGGCCAGCATCGCGCCGAAGGCGATCATGCACAGGTCGAAGCTGGCCAATACCCAGTCGCCGGCGGCAATGCTCGCGCCAAGATGCGCATTCGTGGTCAAGACATTGAGCAGGGGGATCAGCGCGAACAAGGCTGCGCCGACATACAGCTGCCAGGCCCACATCATCCGCTTGGGCCAGATGAAAGCCGCCAGCAGGGCGGCGCCCCAGGCCCAGAAGAACACATTGGCCTCTGCAGCCGAACGTTCGGCCAGTTGCACAGGCAACAAGCGGTTGCCCCAGAAATAAGCGGCGAAGGCGACCGGCAAACCGGCAACGGCACCAATGTTCAAGGCATCGACCAGGCGCAGGCCGAAGCCGGTCTTGCCGGACTTGGCATGCTTGGGCCGCTCCTTCACCGCCCACAGCACCACGCCGCTGGCCACCATCAGGCAGCCGATCAAGCCGGACAGGAAGAACAGGGCGCGCAGTCCCCAGTCCGCGAAGCGTGCCAGGTGCAGGCCGTACATCACGCCACGCGTCTGCGTCGCGCCACCGGCGCCAGGGCTGGCTTCCAGCAACTGGCCGCTGACTGCGTCATAGCGCAGCGACGGCGTGTCTATCGACAGGCGTTTTCCATCGCGCTGCTGGATGTCGACCACCGTGTTCGCCGCGCCGGGCCGGTACACAGTGAAGCCGGCGATATCGGCGCCGTTCCACTGCTTGCGTGCGCTGTCCATCAATTGCTGGATCGGCACGGGCACCGCCGTGCCTTGTGCCGGGGATTCCACTTCGGCCATGCGCGCGAAGGCTTCGCTGAAGAAGGCGTCCTCGTCGTTCGGATAGGCCGATTTCACCCCCCACGGCAGGTACAGGAACATCAAGGTGACGATGCCGGTGTAGGTGATCATCGCGTGGTAGGGCAGCGCCATCACCGCGCTGACGTTATGGAAATCCAGCCACGAGCGCAGTCCTTTCTGCGGGCGGAAGGTGAAGAAGTCCTTGAAGATCTTCTTGTGGGTGATGATGCCGGTAATGATCGCCACCAGCATGAACATCGCGCAGAAACCGACGATGTAGCGTGCCCAGATCACCGGGATGTAGTGCAGGTCAAAATGCAGGCGATAGAAGAAATCACCACCGCGGGTTTCGCGTGCGGTGACTTCATTGCCGGTATTGGGATCGACGGTGGCGTCACCGAAGCGGCCACCACCACGGCGTCGGCGCTTTTCGCCTTCGACTGGCGGTTTGACCATGGATTCCGGATTGCGCCAGAACATGCGCATCGCCGGGTTGCGGGCATCGGGGAGGGTAACGGTCCAGCTCTCGGCCAGCGGTGCCTTGTGCTGCAGGAAGCTGAGCGCGCGCCCAGCGGCATCGTCGGCACTGACCGTGCTGCGCGGCAGCTCAGGCCGCATCCAACGGCTGATCTCCTCGCGGTAATAGCTGGCGGTGCCAGCCATGAAGATCAGCAGCAGCAACCAACCGACCAGCAAACCGGTCCAGGTATGCAGCCACGCCATCGATTGGCGGAATCCGTTCTTCATGCGGCCGCTCCCAACCACTGGGTACCCAGCCACAACAGCGCGGTCGGGATCAGGATGCCGACCCACGCGCGCAGCGCGCTGCGGGTCGCGAATGCCCACAACGCGGCGCAGGCGCACAGCACGATGGCGACCAGCATGCCGGTCAGCACGGCCTGGCTGCGGGCGATGGGCAAGGCCACGGCGAAGAACATCGAAGAAGTGGCGGCCAGCGCATAGCCGCCGACGATGGCGGCAAGCGAGCGCGACAACACGCCCCACCAGGGGCGTGCGAGGAAACTGCCAAAACGGGTGTACCAGGGGCTGGCGAGAGGCGTGCTGTCCACGGAGACCTGCATAGTCGGATCAATACGGACGCCACCGGCGGTGTCGGTGGCGAGGGATAAGTCGGCCGTCCGTGGCCGCCACTGCCGGGCAGTGGTTCCCTGGAGGGATCAGAGCTTCCAGCGCAGGGTCAGCAGCACATTGCGCGGCTCACCCCAGTACACGCCGTTGTAGAAGCCCACGTTGCTGAAGTACGCCTTGTCCAGCAGGTTGTTGACGTTGAGCTGGGCGCTGAAGTTCTCGTTGAAGCGGTAGCCCGCCGACAGGTTCAGCAGGTAGAACGAGTCCTGGGTGATGCGCGCACTTACGGTGCGGCCACTGGTCAGGTAGTCGGCGGCGGGCTTGCTGCTGTTGCGCCAGATTTCGCTCTGCCAGGTAGCGCCGCCGCCCAGCCAGAAGCGACCTTCGGCACCGCCGGGACGCCAGCTGGTATTGAGGCGGAAGGTGTCCACCGGTGTGGTGGTGTTCTGGCGAACGCCTGCCTGGCTGTAGCTGGTGGTATGGGCGAAGCCGGCCGACAGGTTCCAGTGCTCGCCCAGGCTGCCCTGTGCTTCCACTTCCCAACCCTTGACCTTGTTGCCCTTGCCGGTGGAACGGTAGGCGCTGGAACCATCGGGCAGCGAGTTCACCGGCACGCTGTCGTCCAGTTCGGCGACGTTGTCCTTGACGCCCTTGAACACGGCGGCCGAGGTGTTGAGCAGGCCATCGAAGAATTCAGCCTTGAAGCCGGCTTCCCACATGTCGCCGACCACCGGCTCCAGGTAGCTGTTGTTCTTGTCGCGGTAGTTCTGCGGCTGGAAGATGTCGGTATAGCTGGCGTAGGCGCTGAAGTACTTGTTGATGTCGTAGATCAGGCCAAGGTACGGGGTAAGCGTGTTCTCCGGCTTGTAACCCGTGCGGGTGGTACCGGTGCGGTTGCCGGCGGTGTCGTAGGTGTAGCGCCAGGTCTTGGTTTCCCAGGTGCTGTAACGGGCACCGGCAACGGCGAGCAGCGGATCGGCCAACTGCAGGCGGGCGGCGACATAGGCGGCACGCTGCTTCAATTCGTCTTCCGAACCCAGGTAGCCGTTGCGCACGATCGGCAGTTCGGCGATGTCGCCGGTCCAGTTGCGCCAGTCAGGTACGTTCGCGTAGTCATTGGAGTAGGCGGGGATGGTGATGGACGGGTACTCGCCCTTGCGCACGGACTCGCCCAGCCCGAACACCAGCTCGTGCTCGCGGCCGAACAGTTTGAAGTTGCCGCCGACGTTCACGTCGAACACATCCATCGTGCTCTGTTCGGCGAAATGCGAGAGGTAGGCGGTGACGCCGGTGCCATCCGGGCGCGGGAAACCATTGGCGCCGTACCAGACGCTGCCATCGGTTTCACGATCGGCGTGGGTGAAGCTGCCCTTCAATGCCCAACCGGCGCCGAGCTGCTGCTCGATGCGGGCAAAGCTGGTCTTCTCGACGATGGGCCACTGGCTCCACGAGGCTGACATGTTGGTCGAGCGCGGCAGGTTGGCCGGGTTGCCATCCACGCCCCAGTAAGGCACCACGCCCCAGGTCACGCCGGAGGTCTCCGGCGACTGGTACTCGTAGCCGAGCTCAAGCAGGGTGCTGTTGCTGACGTCGGCCTGGATGATGCCGTAGAACACGTTCTTGTCGAGTTTGTAGACGTCGCGGAACGAATCGCTCTGCTGTTTGGCAGCGACCGCGCGGGCGCGGATGCGACCGTCCCAGGCCACCGGGCCGCCGATGTCGAACTCCATGCGCTGGTTGCCCCAACGGCCGAGCGTCAGGTTCGCACCCATCTGCACGGTATCGGTGGGACGCTTGCGCACGAAGCTGATGGTGCCGGACGGATCGCCTGCACCGGTGGTCAGGCCGGTGGCGCCACGCACCACTTCGATGCGCTCGTAGATCACGTTGTCGGTATTGGTCTTGATCGACCCACCAAACGTGTTGAGCATGCCGTCGACCTGGAAATTGGTGATGTTGTAGCCGCGCGAGACGTAGTTGATGCGCTCGCTGTCGGTGACAGACACATGCACGCCGGTAACCTGGCCCATCACGTCGGACAGCGAGAACAGACCCATGTCGTCCAGCCGCTGACGGGTGATGACGGTGACCGACTGCGGCGTCTGACGCAGTGACAGGTCCAGCTTGGTCGCGGTCCGCGCATGTTTGACGGTGTAGGAGTTTGGCAACTCCCCTTCGGCGACGACTTTCACCGCGTCCAGGGTGGTGGCGGCAGGGGCCGCTTCTTCGGCCAGGGCCGGCAGCGCAATACTGCTTACAGCGACGGAAAGCGCGGCAGCCAGCAGTGCCGGCCGGGGCAGGTTGGTACGGGAGGACATGATGATTTCCTGTTGGGCAATGGGTTGCCAACCACAGGAATCGCCCACGGCGCAGCCCACGCGATGCGTGGATGCCCGGGTCATGCCGCTCCCGCCAGTTGGCCTGCATGCACGGCGTGGCCTGCAACGGCACGCATGGCATCAGTTCGGATATCGGGGTACACGGGGCGTGGCGGAACAGAAGTGAAGCCTTCTTGCCGCACGGAGCTGGGCGTACTGCCTACCTGGTAACGATAATTGTTCGCATTTGATTAAGCAAGCACAAGTGTCATCGATGCCGGCGTTGCCGATTGGGCTGTCCGCTGCAGTGGCGTGGCTGTTGCATCTGCATGCCTGGGATCTGCGAGCTACGGCACAGGCAAGCGTCTGTTGTTTCTCTGCATACCGTGAGGGTGCGCATCTGTCATCGCCGGGCAACAGGCTGTTACGACAATGCGGCGCGCGCTGCAGACCGGCAGGCGCAGCGTTCTTTCAATTACGGAGCAGCAAGTGAAGCGTAGTGCGTTGGCGATTGCAGTAGGCGTGTTGGTAACAGGGGGCGCTGCAACCGGCGCAAGGGCACAACAGATCGAGGCAACGCCGGCGGCAAAGGCGACCACGCTGGATGCGATGATCGTCACCGGTACGCGTGGTTCCAATCGCACCCAGTTCGATACGCTGGCACCGGTGGATGTGTTCTCGCAGGAAGAAATCCGCGGCATCGAATCCGCTGATCTGGCCGACGTGCTGGCACAGCTGGTGCCTTCGTTCGTGGTGCAGCGCATGCCGATGAACGATGGCCAGGTATTCGTGCGCCCGGCCACGCTGCGCGGTCTGTCGCCGGACCAGACCTTGGTGCTGGTCAATGGCCGGCGTTTCCATCGCTCCGCCTTGCTGGGCGCGCGCGGCGCGCAGGGGCCTGATCTGGCGCAGATTCCCAAGAGCGCCATCCAGCGTATCGAAGTGCTGCGCGACGGCGCCTCGGCGCAGTACGGCTCCGATGCGATTGCCGGCGTCATCAACATCATCCTCGACGACAGCATCGGCACCGACGTGACCATGGGCCTGTCGCAGTACAGCGAAGGTGACGGCACCTCGCGCAACATCGGTGCGCGTACCGGCATTGCACTGGGCGACACCGGCAGCCTGTCGCTGTTTGCCGATTACGACAAGTCCGACGCTACCTCGCGTACCCGCCAGCGCGCCGATGCCATTGCCTTCCAGCAGGCGCATCCGGAATTGCAGGTGCCCAACCCGGTGCAACGTTGGGGCCAGCCGGACCTTGAGAACAAGCGTATCGGTTTCAACCTCAAGCACCAGCTGGGTGATACCACCGAAGTCTATGGCTATGGCCTGTATGGCAAGGGCGATGGCGTCAGCGACTTCAACTGGCGCAACCCCGACGGCACCGCGTCGGTATACAACACCACTGCGCTGTTCCCGGGCTGGGATGTGCGTGATCTGTATCCCACCGGCTTCAGCCCGAAGTACGGCACCGATTACGATGACCTGCAGTTGCTGTTCGGCGTACGCGGGCATGCCGGCGACAACCTGGACTGGGACGTCAGCGGCAGTTACGGCCGCAACCGCATCGAGTACAGCCTTGGCAACTCGATCAACGCCTCGCTGGGCCCGGACAGCCCGACCGCGTTCTACCTCGGCCGCCTGAGCCAGGAAGAGCGCAACCTCAATGCCGACTTCGTCTACAGCCTGCCGTTGGCGGCCTTGGCCTCGCCGGTCAACGTAGCTTTTGGTGCCGAGTTCCGCGAGGAGACTTACAGCGTGGATGCCGGTGATCCGGCCTCCTATGCGATCGGCCCCGGCGCTGCGGCCGGCCTGGCCGGCAACTCCAACGGTGCACCGGGTTTCAGCCCGGACAACGCCGGCAGCTGGGATCAGCGCAGCTATGCCGCCTATGTGGACGTGGAGGTGCCAATGACCGCGCGCTGGAGCGTGGGTGCGGCCACGCGCTATGAGCACTTCTCCAGCTTCGGTCAGACCGTGGATGGCAAGCTGTCCTCGCGCTTCGAGTTCACCCCCGATCTGGCGGTGCGCGGCTCGGTATCCACCGGCTTCCGCGCACCGACGCCAGGCCAGCTCTATACCACCAACACCCAGCAGGGTTTGGACACGGTGACGCTGCAGGTATTCACCTCCGGCCGGCTGTCGCCCAGTGACCCATTGGCACGCATGCTGGGTGCCAAGGACCTGAAGCCGGAGCAGTCGCGCACCGCATCGCTGGGTTTGACCTGGCGCAACGATGCTGGCTTCTCCGGCTCGGTGGACCTGTACGACATCAAGGTCACCGACCGCTTCAGCCAGTCGGCCTCGTTCCAGATACCGGCTGGCGTTGCCAATCCGATGGGCTATACCTCGGTGAGTTATTTCACCAACGATTTCGACACCACCACCCGCGGCATCGACCTGGTCGGGAGCTACGCCACCGGGCTGGGCGCGGGCCGCCTGAACCTGACCCTGGGCTGGAACTACAACAAGACCGAGGTCGACAAGGGCACCACGGGTGTGGCCACCAACGCCAGCCAGCGGGTGGTGTTCGAAGAACGCCTGCCGCGGCAGAAAGGCACGCTCAGCGCCAACTATGAGGTGGGCAGCTGGAGCCTGCTGGGCAAGCTGCGCCACTACGGCGCATGGACCGATTCCTCCGGCAACGCCACCGGCGATATCTTCCAGCGCTTTGGTGCCATGCAGTTCTTCGACCTGGCGGTGAGCTACCGCATCAACGCGATGCATACGCTGCGGGTAGGTGCCGACAACGTGTTTGATCGGTATCCGGACGAGGCAAGCTTCCAGGCCAGCCGTGGCCTGATCTATTCGCGCAATGCTCCCTACGACACCGACGGGCGCAATGTGTACGCCGAATACCGGCTGAGCTTCTGAGTATGGACAGCAACCGACGTCGATTGCTGCGCTCGGCAGCCTGGTTGCCGCTGGCAGGTGCCGCCAGCGCTGCGCTGGCAAAGGTAGCGCCTGCGCCGCTGCCAACGGCAGCGGGGAAAACCGCGCGGCAATTGGCCGGTGATGAAGCGTACTGGGCGGCGGTGGCCGCCCAGTACGATCTCACCGATGACGTGGTGATGCTGGACAACGGCTATTGGGGGGCGATGGCACGGCCGGTGCTGCAGGCCTACCAGCAGGCCACGGCGGAGGTGAATCAGGGCAATGCGTGGTTTGGCCGCGTCGCCTTCCCGCCGCGCGCGCGGCAGGTGCAACAACGGCTGGCCGCCTTCCTCGGGGTTGGCGAGGATGAGATTGTGCTGACCCGCAGTGCTACCGAAGCGCTGCAGGCCTTGATCGGTGGGTACAACCGGCTGCAGCCCGGTGACCAGGTGCTGTATGCCGATATCGACTACGACAGCACCATCACCGCGCTGCGCTGGCTGCAGCAACGGCGTGGTGCGGCGCCGGTGGCGATCAGCCTGCCCGAACCCTGCGACGCAGCGACCGCACTGCAGGTCTACACCGATGCACTGCGCAGGCATCCGCGTCTGAAGCTGATGCTGCTGACCCAGGTCAACCACCGCAACGGCATGTTGCTGCCGGTGGCCGAGATCGCGGCGATGGCGCGTGCGCGTGGCGTGGATGTGATCGTGGACGCTGCCCATGCGGTGGGGCAGGTGGACATGCAGGTGGCGGAGCTGGGGGCGGACTTTGTCGGCATCAACCTGCACAAGTGGATAGGCGCGCCGGTAGGTGTCGGGGCGATGTATGTGCGACGCGGGCGGGTCGCGGATATCGACCCTTACATGGGCGACCCGGATCGTGGCATTGCCAGCCGCGTGCATACCGGTACCGCCAATTTCGCCGCCTTCCTGGCTTTGCCGGCAGCGCTGGATTTCCACGCGGCCATCGGTGTGCAGGCCAAGCGCGAGCGTCTGTTGCTGCTGCGCAACCGCTGGCGCGATGCGGTGCGGGAGGTGCCCGGCGTACAGCTGATCGGTAGTGATGAGACGGCCAGCAGCAGCGCCATTTCATCGTTCCGCCTGCATGGCCGCACCACGCTGGAGCAAAACGTAGCGGTGGCGCGTCAGTTGCTGGAACAGCATGGGGTGTTCACCGTGCACCGTGATGGGCTGGCGCAAGGTGCATGTGTGCGGGTAACGCCGGGCATTTTCACCTCCACAGCGCAGGTGGATCGGCTGGCCACAGCGCTGCAGGCGCTGGCCGCAAAAGGGTAGGAGACGGCATCGCGGTAGGAGCGGCGTAAGCCGCAAAGCTGAGCTTGTTGAAACGCCCCGCTGTAACAGCGATAGCGCCGTTGCCGGCGCCGCCCCTGCCGCTGCGCTGATCAGAACTTCAACCAGCCGGTGAGGGCGTGCAGCAGCAGGCCGATCAGGCCGCCGACCAGCGTGCCGTTGAAGCGGATGTATTGCAGGTCGCGGCCGACGCTGAGCTCCAGCTGTTCGACCAGCTTGTTCTCGTCCCAGCCCTTCACGGTCTGGGCGATGTGCTCGGTGACACCGCTGCGCAGGCGGTTGGTCAGCTTCTCCGCACCGGACAGCATGTGCTGGTTGAGTGCATCGCGCAGGGCCGGGTCGCTGCCGATGCTGGCGCCAAGCCGGCCCAGGCTGCGTTCCAGGTGCCCGGCCAATACCGAGTCCTCGCGGGACAGGTCGCTGCGCAGGTACTCGTGGATGCGCTGCCACAGGCCTTGCACGTAGTCCTGCACGGCCGGGTGGTCGATCACCTGCTGCTTGAGTGCGTCCACCCTGGCGGCCAATGCGGGGTCCTCGCGCAGGCGGCGCATGTAGTTGCCCAGCCACAGCGCGTAGTCCTGGCGCAGCGGATGGTCGGGCTGGGAGAGGATGGCCTGCAGTTCTTCCAGGCCTGCGCGTGCCAGCCGGTCCGCCAGCGAATCGCCGATCTCGTCGATGGGTTTGACCCAGTCCACCGTGCTGGCCAGCTTGGGCCATTCCTTGCGGATGTAGCGCACGATCAGCGCCGAGGCCTGCTGCCGCACCTTGTCGTTGTCCAGCCAGTTGGCCACGCGGGTAAGCCCTTCATCGAGCACGCGCTGGTGGCGATTGTCGGCGGTGAGCAGGCCCAGCAGTTCACCGGCGGTGGCCGCCGCGTTCCATTGCCGCAACTGGGCGACGACAAAGCCCTGGATGGAACGGCGCACGGCGGCTTCATCCAACAGATCCAGCGCCTGCACCGCCCAGCCGCGCGCCATGCCGGCCAGCATCCTGGCCTGCGCCGGCTGCGACAGCCATTCGCCCAGGCGGGTGGCGGGGTCGAATACCTTCAGCTTGGCCAGCAGCGCTTCCGGCTCCAGGAAGTGATCGCGCACGAATACCGCCAGGCTGTCGGCAATGCGTGCCTTGTTGCGCGGAATGATGGCGGTGTGCGGTATGGGCAGGTTGAGCGGGCGCCGGAACAGCGCCACCACCGCGAACCAATCGGCCAGTGCACCGACCGTGGCGGCCTCGCAGAACGCGCCCACCCAGGCCCAGATGCCACGCTCGCCGTTGATATGGCTGACGATGAAGCCGGCCAGCATGGCCAGCAGCATCGCCAGCGCATAGGCCTTGAGCCGGCGCAGCTGCGCGCGGCGGGGATCAGCGGGCGGGCTCACGGCTCAGGTGTCATCGTTGCGGGCCAGCGTGCGGCGGAAACAGTGTCGCCCGGCCGGATGCGCCCATTCGTTGAGCGCGGCGCGGCGCGGACCATCGGCGCTGCTGGTGTCAAAGCGTGCGCACAGTTCAAAGTGGCTCGCATCCAACGGCCGGTAGCTGAAGTCCGGACCGCCCGCGGGGTCGCTGCTGGACAGTGCCACCCCGGGCTGCTCGAGCAGGGCGTGGATGTCGGCGGGCAGGGCATCGTGCTCGCGCCAATAGCTGCGGGCCGCGCTGTCCAAGGCCTGCAGTTCGGACAGGCGCGCGCCATCCAGGCGCTTGAGCCGCTGCTGGTTGGGGGAATCGATCACCCATACCCCGGCAGCGATGGCGGCGGCGGTGACCAGGCCGGTGGCCCACAGGACCCGGCTGCCCCAAGGAGTGCGGCTCATGCGTCTACCTCCTCTTGGCGCAGATCCCACAGGTAGTAGCCAAACACGGTACCGGCGATGGCCGCGACCACCGCCACCTTCAGCACGAAGCGCAGGCTCAGGTCGCCACCGAGCAGGTTGTAGACCAGCGCGGTCAGGTCGCCGATCAGGACGATGGCGGCGACGAACAGGGTCAGGTAGGTGAGCCAGCGGCGTACCGGTGACAGGCGCTTGATCGGGTGGCGGTCAACATCAAGGCTGACCCGGCGGGCAACGAAGGCAAATACCGGGAACGCGATCACCAGTGCCGAGATCGCCCAGCGGATGCCGCCGTCCAGACGCAGGCGTTGCCAATCGGCATCGGCTGGATCGGGCAGCAGGTATTCGATCAGCTGGAACAGCAGGCTGCCCAGGTTCCAGGCGAAGAAATACAGCGTGCTGAACAACACCAGGTAGGCAAAGGCCTCGCGCGCCGACAAGGAGGCGCGCGGGCGCGGCACCGGCAGGGCAAAGTCCACCTCGGCCCAGCCGTCGAGCACGCCGCTGATCTGCTGTTCACTCCAGCCGGCCGCCAACAAGGCGGTGCTGACCTGCTGGCGGCTATGCCCGCGCATCAGCGCGTCGCGGACAAAGCTTTCAAGTTCCGGGGAGGCCGAGGCCATCACATGCTCCTTGCAGGGATGTCAGCAGCCTAGGGGCCGGGCTCGGCGCGATCAAGCCTCGGTTGCAGGTTCGGCCTGGGCGGCCAGCATGCGCGCGCGCAGTGCGTCCAGCTCCATGCGCAGGGCCTGGTTCTCGGCGGTGAGCGAGGCCACGCGCTGGCGCAGGGCCTGCACTTCCGGGCTTTCGCTGCTGCCGTCCAGGCCATCGGCCTCGGCCATGCTCAGCGGCTGCGCCGCGTCATCGGCATCCTCACGCGTGGGCTTGGGCTTGCGCTTGCTTTCACGCACGCGCTTGGCAGCCTGCTTGAGCTCGTCCTTGCCGCCACGCGCGGCCGCGCGCTGTTCTTCCTCGGGCAGGCTGGCCACGGTGGCTGCCGCACTCAGCGAGATCGCGCCCACGCGCATCGCCTCGATCACCTCGGCAGTGGCGTGCTCGTGGATCTTCTCGATCATCGTCACCTGGCTGGGGCTGAGCTTGGCCTCGCGGGCCAGATCGGCCTTGGACAGCTTGGGTGCCGGCTCCCACGGCGGGGTGTCGGTATCGTCGCCGGCCTCGCTGAGGGTGGCTTCGCCGTCGCTTTCGCGGCGCAGCTGCTCCTGTTCAGCACGGCGCCGCGCCTCCAGGATGTCGCGCTTGCGCAGTGCCAGCACGCCGCGCTGGTAATCGGACACGCTGCGACGCCCCAGGTGCTGCTCGATCATCCAAAGATGCACGTCATCCATGGATTTGAAACGTGTGTTCTGCACCGTGTTGAACGGAATGCCGTGCTTGCTGCAGATGCCATAACGGTTGTGGCCGTCGATCAGCACATCGCCCCACAGCACCAGTGCGTCGCGGCAGCCTTCGGCCAGCAGACTGCGCTCCAGCGCGTCGTGTTCGTCCTGCGTGAGCGGGTCGATATAGGCCTTGAGTTCCTGGTTGACGATGATGTCCATTGCGCTGCCGGTTGAAACATTGGGCCGGCATTGTGAAGCCCGCGACGGTCAGCGCCAACCCTTGCAATCGCGCCGGTTTGGGTATCCACACCAGCTGTGCAGGGGCGGCGGCGTACCATGAACGCATCGCCGCAAAGCGCCGCCACCGGAAAAACGACCATGAACAGCCCCCATATCCGCGAACAATGGCAGGCGCTGGCTGACAGCGTCTCGTTGCGTACCCGCGCGTTCATCAACGGCCAGTACGTGGATGCCGCGTCCGGCGCCACCTTCGACTGCATCAGCCCGATTGACGGACGCGTGCTGGGGCGGGTGGCCGAGTGCGGGCAGGTGGATGTTGATCGCGCGGTGGCTGCTGCGCGGCGCAGTTTCGATGCCGGGCATTGGGCAGCACTGAAGCCCTCCAAGCGCAAGCACCATCTGCTGAAGCTGGCGGCCCTGGTCGAGCAGCATGCCGATGAACTGGCCGTGCTGGAAACCCTGGACATGGGCAAGCCGGTAGCCGAGGCGCGCAGTGTCGATATCGGCGGGGTGATCCGCTGCATCCAGTGGACGGCCGAAGCGGTGGACAAGCTGTATGGCGAAGTAGCGCCAACCGGCGCCAACGAGCTGGGCCTGATAACCCGGGAACCCTTGGGCGTGATCGCGGCCATCGTGCCGTGGAATTTCCCGCTGCTGATGGCTGCCTGGAAGATCGCACCGGCCTTGGCGGCCGGCAACTCGGTGGTGCTGAAGCCCTCGGAGAAGTCGCCGCTGAGCGCGCTGCGCTTCGCCGAACTGGTAGCCGAGGCCGGCATTGCCGACGGGGTGTTCAACGTGGTGCCCGGCAATGGCAAGGGCGCGGGTGAGCCGCTGGCGCTGCATATGGACGTGGACGGGCTGGTGTTCACCGGTTCCACCGCGGTAGGCAAGCGTCTGCTGCAGTGTGCGGGCCTGTCCAACATGAAGCGCGCCTACATGGAATGCGGCGGCAAGAGCCCGAACATCGTGTTTGCCGATGCGCACGATCTGGACAAAGCGGCGGCAGCCGCTGCGTCCGGCATTTTCTACAATCAGGGCGAGGTATGCACAGCGGCCTCGCGGCTGCTGGTGGAGCGCTCGATCAAGGATGAATTCGTGGCACGGGTGGTCGAGCACGGCCGGCACATGCAGCCGGCGCATCCCTTCGAGCCAAAGGCGGCGATGGGCGCGATGGTGGACGAGGCCCAGGCGCAGCGCGTATTGGGCTATATCGAAGCAGGCACCGCCGAGGGCGCGCGGCTGTTGTTGGGCGGCAAACGTGCGCAGGTGGTGGAGGGGGGCTGCTATATCGAGCCCACGGTATTTGACGAGGTGAGCCCGCAGCAGCGCATCGCGCGCGAGGAGATCTTCGGGCCGGTACTGTCGGTGATCGCCTTTGATGGGGAGCAGCAGGCGCTGCAGCTGGCCAATGATAGTGAATATGGATTGGCGGCCGGCGTGTGGACCCGCGACATCGCGCGCGCGCACCGTGTTGCGCGTGGCCTGCGTGCTGGCAGTGTGTGGGTCAACTACTGGGATGGCGGTGACATGACCGCCCCTTTTGGTGGTTACAAGCAATCGGGCAATGGGCGCGACAAATCCCTGCATGCCTTCGACAAGTACACCGAGATGAAGGCGACCTGGATCAATCTGGAAGGCTGATGATTGCCCTTTGTCGGCCTCCCTTTCGCGTAGCGAAGGGGAGGGCTGGGGGCCTTGGGAGCGTTGCAAGCAACAGCAAAAGCTACCCCCTCCCAACCTCCCGCTTGGCTACGCCAAAGGGGAGGAGCTGTTGCCCCCTCCCTTTCGCGCAGCGAAGGGGAGGGCTGGGGAGGGGTTGGCTTTTGAGGCTTTGCAAGCGACAGCAACAGTTCCTGCCTCCCGTGTGCCACGACAACAACGACACAGCGCTTGCCAGCAACAACATCTGCAGCCAAGGTTGGGCGCCAACTTGCCAACCCCGTTTCCGAAACAATGCTGAAAGTCATCGCGCAGGATTTCATCAAACCCGAGCACATCGACGATGTGTTGCCGCTGTACCGCGAACTGGTGCGGCAAACCCGCCTTGAGCCCGCTTGCATTGCCTACGATCTGTTCCTCGACCAGACCGATCCCGGCCATTTCATCTTCATCGAGCAATGGCCCGATCACGCGGCATTGGATGCACACTGCGCCAGCGCGCACTTCCAGCGGCTGGTGCCGATGATCGATCAGTACCAGCGTCAGCCAGGCACCTTCCTGTTCATGGATGCATTTGCCTGAGCATGGGCGAGGCGGTGCCAGTTCGGGACCGCCTCGCTGCCCCTCAATCCTTTTCCTGGGCGACCACCGCACCCGTCGCGGGGTCCAGGTGGACCTCGACCTTCTCGCCGGCGGCGGTCCTGCCCTTGGCCTTCCACATGCCGTCGTCCAGCTTTACATCACTGACGCCGGTGTAGCCGGCGCTGGACAGCTGCGCGCGGATATCGGCTTCGCTCAACTGCGAGACCGCCTTGTCGGGGTAGACGGTGCCGTTGCGAGGATCCAGCCTTACGTCGACCTGCCTGCCATCCGCACTCCTGGCATCGGCCTCCCACATGCCGTCGTCGAACTTGATGTCCTTCACATCCGTATAGCCCTGCGCTTCGAGCTGGGCGCGTACCTGTGGTGCGGTCAACGCGTTCTGGGCCTGGGCCAGGCCGATGCCGGCCATCAGAAAGCCTGCGCTGAGCAGGGCGGTGCAAAGGGGTCGTCTGGTCATCATGGTGTGCTCCTTCGGATTCCTCGCGCTTGTGGCGCGGGTCAAACCCTAAACGGTCGATCCTGTACCGCGGCGTGAATCCTTGCGCAGGGGCGCAGCGGCACGGAAGAGCGGTTAACGGATGTGCAGGGCAGGGCAAGAACATGTCTGCAGGGGGTTATCCGGCGGCCCTGCAGGCGTGATCTACCAGGACATCGCCGGGTACGTGGCCCCCGGCGATGTCGCCGCTGGCATCAGTTGCCGCTGCGCTTGCGCAACTGCGAGGCAAAGCGGTCCAGCCACTGTGCGAAACCCTGCAGTACCGCACCGCCGTTGTCACGCAATGCGACCAGCTCTGTTTCCAGACGCTCGCGCCGGGTGGTTTCACCTTCGTTGTCTGGCAGCGGCGGCAGGATGTGGGCGAAGTAGGTGTCGTCCAGCAGCTTGTGCAACAGCCGCTCACCAATGAACGGCTCGCCGTTGTTGAGGGCGCGCGCACCCTTCAGCAGGTTGCGTATGTCGTATTGGGTGGGGCTGAGGTCCGGCACCTGCTTTGGCAGGTCAAGCAGACTGTAGACTGCGATGCGCGCTGTGCGCACCGAACTTTCCATGGTGAAAACGACGTCGTTTGCGGTTTCCACGAACTGGCCCACCAGGGCCAGATTGGTGCAGCCGGCCGGCACCACCTGTGGGCGATCACCCGCTGCCCGCGGCATGAACTGCGCCGTGATGTAGGGCATCAGCGCCAGGCGTGCCTTGGTATGCGGCAGGATGGCATCGAGCTGGTCCGCGATGCCCAGGTGGTGGCAGAGCTCGGCGATGATCTCGCGTCCGGTGCATTCGGGCATCGCTTTCTTGACGAAATTGCCCGGTTGGTCCATCAGCAGCGCATAGACCCACATCACCACGGTGTCCTTCGGCTGGCCCGGGAAGTGTGGTTGACGGTTGATGGTGACGCTCAGCACCCAATTGGAATCGGTGAAGGTGATGATGCCGCCGGTGACTGTTCGTCCCGAATCTGGAGGGTTGACCGACAGCGCGGCAAGCTTGTCAACCAGTGGTGACGGCCTGCAGGTGAGAGTGGCCGACTCCCACATCGAGCGGTCGATGTCGCCGCAGAATTTGTCGGGCTTGCCAAACACCGGCGACTTGGCGGCAAGGTTGCGCCACAGACCCCAGCTGCTGCCTTCGGCGGGGCCACCGTGGCGCTTTGCAAGCACCGGCACGGTGTCGAGATCGCCATAGGCAGTGTCTTCGGTCATCGAGCCCGTCAAGGCGATCACCAGGTCGCGCGGAGCCACCTCGAGCCGCCCGTCGCCTTGCCGGGTGCGGGTATGCAGTGCGGTGACCGTGCGCTCCTCGCCTTGCTGGTCGAAGTCCATGTCCAGCACCTGCGTGCCCAATTTCACCTGCACCCCCTTCTCGCGCAACAGCTTGATCAGCGGGGTGACGAAGGTGTCGTACTGATTGAACTTGGGGAACACCAGTGTCGACATGTCGCCGAAGCCGTCGATGGCGTCGAGGAACCGATGCATGTACAGCTTCATTTCCAGCAGGCTGTGCCAGTTCTCGAAGGCGAACATGGAGCGGAACAGGAACCAGAAATTGCTGGTGAGGAACCCTGCGCTGAAGTGATCCTCGATGGTCAGGTCGTCCAGTTGGTCCTTGCGCTTGAGCAGCAGGCTGACAACCTCCCATTGCTGCTTGCGGGTAAGGCCGAAGCGGCTGAAGTCGGGCACTACCTGGCCCTGCATGTGCATCAAACGTGACTTGGACCAGTTGGGGTCGGCATCATTGGCCAGGCGGTACTCGTCAAGCACGCTGAAGCCTGCGGGCAGTTCCAGCGCCGGCACGTCCTGGAACATGTCCCAGAGGTTGTCGTAGTTCCAGTTCATCTCGCGGCCGCCGCGCACGATATAGCCATCCTCAGCATTGCCGGCACCGTCCAGCGAACCTCCTTCGATATCCAGGCCCTCGATCAAGGTGATGTTCTCGCCCGGCATATGGCCATCGCGGATCAGGTAGAAGGCAGCGGCCATGCCGGCGATGCCGCCGCCGACGATCCAGGCCTTGCGGGTTTCTATGCCTTCGGTGGGCAGTGGCTTGAAGCGCTGGTAGTTGCCAACCATGTCCGGCGGCGGCAGGGTGTTGAGGGGGGTGTTATGCCAGTAGCGGCGGGTTGCGTCGGGGGCGTGGTCGAAGCGCGGGGTGGATTCGCTCATGGGATTCTCCTGATGCTTGGGGGGAGGTACACAAGGAACTTGTCGAGCGTAAACGGCGCTCGGTCAAGCTGCGTTCAGCCAGGTAAAAGCGGGCGGAAAAGCGTGATAGGTGGCACGCGACACGGTCCCGGGCGGTATCGGGCAGATCGGCAACGCGCTTTCCGCCAAGCTGCCCAGGCGGGCGGGGGCCAGGACAGCACGTCGGCGCTGCGTGACATCCGTGTCGCCTGCAACCAATTGCGGGGAACCGAGGGCTGCGTGGCAGACTGCCGTCACTGTTTCCGCCGCCACCACCATGTCGACAACCGCCAGCTCTGCCCCGTTGAACTCCACGCGCCGCGTCCTGGCGGCCAGCCTGATCGGCACCACCATCGAATTCTTTGATTTCTACATCTACGCCACGGCGGCGGTGCTGGTGTTTCCGAAGCTGTTCTTTCCCGAGAGCAGCAGCAATGCCGCCTTGCTGCAGTCGCTGGCGACGTTTGCGGTGGCCTTCATCGCCCGGCCAGTGGGTTCGGCGGTGTTTGGCCACTACGGTGATCGCATCGGCCGCAAGGCCACGCTGGTGGCAGCGCTGTTGACCATGGGGCTGTCCACGGTGGCGATCGGCCTGCTGCCCACCTACCACGACATCGGCATGCTGGCGCCGTTGTTGCTGGCGCTGTGCCGGTTTGGGCAGGGCTTGGGGCTGGGCGGCGAATGGGGCGGTGCGGTGTTGCTGGCCACCGAGAATGCGCCGCCAGGCAAGCGCGCCTGGTACGGCATGTTCCCGCAGTTGGGCGCGCCGCTGGGCTTTCTGCTGTCGGCTGGCACCTTCCTGCTGCTGGGGCGGGTGTTGGATGACGCCAGCTTCCTGGCCTGGGGCTGGCGCGTGCCGTTCATTGCCAGTGCGCTGCTGGTGATTGTTGGCCTGTGGGTGCGGCTGAACATCCGCGAGACACCGGATTTCCAGAAGGCGCTGGAGCGCGGCGAGCGGGTGCGCCTGCCCATGCGTGAGGTGCTGGTCACGCATGGCTTCGCGGTGGTGGTGGGCACCCTGGCGGCATTTGCCACCTTCGTGCTGTTCTACCTGATGACGGTATTCACCCTGGGTCATGGCACCTCTGCATTGCACTATGCGCGCGAGGACTTCCTGCTGCTGCAGATGGTCGGCATCCTGTTCTTCGCGGCAGGCATTCCGCTGGCTGCGCTGTACGGCGACAGGTATGGCACGGTCAAGGCAATGTTGTGGGCGACGCTGGGCATCTTCCTGTTCGGCCTGCTTTTCCAGCCGCTGTTCCAGGCAGGTCATCCGCTGCAGGTACTGCTGTTCCTGTCCCTGGGGCTGTTCCTGATGGGCCTGACCTACGGGCCCTGCGGCACCATGCTGGCCAGCCTGTACCCGGTGCAGGTGCGCTATACCGGTGCGTCGCTGTCGTTCAACCTGGCCGGCATCCTGGGCGCTGCGCCGGCACCGTATGCGGCTACCTGGCTGGCCGGCAGATTCGGCATTGCCGCGGTCGGCGGCTACCTGTGTGCCACCGCGGTGGTGACCGGCCTGGCCTTGCTGGCCATCGGGCGGCGCCAGCAACTCCTGGCACGGGAACAGGGGTGAACGGCAGGAGGCAGGACCGGCACGGGCGATTGCACTGAGGGGAGGGCATACACCGTGCCGATCCTGCACATGCGGGATCAGCGGAACAGGCGTTTGAGCGTGCGCCCCAGCCAGCTGCCTTCCTGGTGGTCCTTGGCGAACTGGTTGAGGTGGCGTTTCACCTGCTCGGCGTAGGCCTTGTCATCGCCACGGATGTGGTTGAACAGCCAGCGCGAGAGCATGTTGCGCAGTTCGTCGGTGACATCCTCACCGGCCTGGAAGCGCATGCGGTATTCGGAGACGCGTTTGCCAAACACTTCATGCACGCGCTTGTGGGCAGCACAGAAGGGGTAACCGGCTTCTTCCATCAGCTCTTCTTCAAAGGCGAAGTGCGACATGGTGTAGTCGACCAGTTCATCGATCACCTCGGCAACGGCCACGCGCTCCAGGCTTTTCTGCGCGACATGCAGATGGTTGAGCATCTCCACGATGCGCATGTGCTGGTGGTCGATGACCTCCACGCCCGTATTGAGATCGTCCTGCCATACCAGTAGTGCCACCACGGTTCCCCTCTGAGTGTCTGGACTGCACTCTAGGCAGGGCGGGGCAGGCTCGCGTTGATCTGGATCAATGGCGGTGGTTGACGGCGGCGTCCGTTCAGTTTTTGCAGGCGGCTCAGGGCAACTGCACGCTGCAGACGCGGTTGCGGCCGGCGGCTTTGGCAAGGTAAAGCTGGCGGTCGGCCTCGGTGATGAGCTGGTGCAGGGCGCCGGCGCGGAGCGGCATGCGGCAGACGCCAATGCTGACGGTCATGCGCAGGCTGCGCTCGGCAAACTGCAGGTGCAGTGCGGCAATGGCCTCGCGCAGCTGCTCGAAGTGCCGGGTGCTTTCGCTGGCGCTCATGCCGGCGACCAGCAGACAGAATTCCTCGCCGCCAAATCGGGCGCTGATGTTGTGGCCGCGGGTATGTGCCTGCAGCACGCCGGCCACCGCGCGGATGGCCTGGTCGCCGGCTTCATGGCCAAGGCTGTCGTTGATGTGCTTGAAATGGTCGATGTCGACCATGGCCACGGATACATCGCCGGTACCTGCGCTGGCCAGCTGGCGCTGGCTCTGTTCCAGGAAGCTGCGGCGGTTGGGCAGGCCGGTGAGGAAGTCGCGGGTGGCCAGGTCCTGCAGCGTGCCGATCAGCTCCAGCTGGTCCACGTTCTGCGACACGCGACAGAAGAACTCCTCACGCGAGAAGGGCTTGCGCAGGAAGTCGTTGGCACCGTTCTTGAGGAAACGCGGGATCAGCGAGGGATCGGAATTGCCGGAAATTCCGATCACCGCCACCTTGTCACGTGCACGCAGGGCACGCAGGCGCCGGGTCAGCTCCACCCCCTCCATGCCGGGCATCTCCTGGTCGACGATGACCAGGCGGATGGCTGGGTCCGCCTCGATCGCGTGCAGAGCCGCACTACCGTCAGCGGCCTCGATCACCTGGTAGCCATACATCGACAGCAGGGCGGCGGCATAGGCGCGTGCGGAGGGCGAGTCATCCACCACCAATGCGGCGATGCGCCGGTTGCGGTCCATGCGCTGCACCAGCCACACCAGGTAGTCGATGCTGCCGGGGGTGTTCTTCAGCACGTAATCGATGATCTGCTGCTGCAGCACGCGTTTGCGCAGGTCCTCGTCGTAGACGCCGCTGACCACGATGGTGGGCAGGCCACGGTCGACGAAGTAGCTCACCACCTGGTCGCGGTCACCGTCGGCCAGCACCAGCCCGGTCAGCACCAGGAACCAGCCGCTCTCCCGGTCCAGCAATTCGCCGGCCTCGGCCAAGCTGGATGCCACGCTTACGGGTAGTTCCAGCCGCTGTTCGATGGCCTCGCGCAGCATCGTGGTAAAGGTGCGCGAGTTCTCCACCAGCAGGATGCGCTGCGGCAGCGGCGCGATCGACGGGCTGTCGAAGCTGGCCGGGGAGGTTGGGGCAGGGGTGGCGGGAATGGGGAGCATCGGAGGGTGTAGCGGCTGCCAACGTAAGAACTTGAGGCGGTATGCAGCTGGGATTCGGGCTTTGGGATGGGCAAGCGCTTGTCCCGTACTCGCGGTGGTCCGCGCCCTTCATCCGCAATTGGGTATCGCGATTCCCTGCCTCACCACAACAGATCGCGCAGCTTGTACCAGGACATCGCCGCCACCAGCAGCGGCATGCGCAGGGCCTTGCCGCCGGGGAACACGCCGTGCGGGATGCGCTCGAACACATCCAGCCGCTGCGCCTGGCCAGCAATGGCGGCGGCGATCACCTCGCCGGCCAGGCCGGTGCTGGCCACGCCGTGGCCGGAGAAGCCCTGGGCGAAGTACACGTTCGGGGTGATCCGGCCCCAGTGCGGGGCGCGGTTGCGGGTGATGTCGATATAGCCGCCCCACACGTAGTCCAGCTCGACATCGGCCAGCTGCGGGAATACCCGCCGCATGCGCCGGGTCATGCTGGCGCGCAGGCCCGGTGGCGGCAGCGCGGAGTAATTGGCCTGGCCGCCAAACAGCAGGCGGTGGTCGCGGCTGAGGCGGAAGTAGTCCAGCGCCCAGTTGACGTCGGCCACGGCCATGTCGTTGCGGATCAAGGCCCGTGCGCGCTCGGCGCCCAGCGGCTGGGTGGCACCGATATAGGTGCCCACCGGCATCATCCGCGTTTCCAGCTCGGGGGCGATGTCCTGCAGCCAGGCATTGCCGGCCAGCACCACGAAATCGGCATCGACCCGGCCCTGCGCGGTTACCAGCGCCGGCTGTGTACCACGTTCCAGGCGGATCACCGGTGACTGTTCGTGCAGGGTCACCCCCGCCGCTGCAGCCGCGCGGGCCAGGCCCTGTGCATAGGCCAACGGGTGCAGGTGGCCGCTGGCCGCGTCATACATTGCGCCCAGATAGCGTTCGCTGGCCAGCTCCTGCCGCAGGCGGGCGCGGTCCCACCATTCCAGCGGGTAGTCATAACGCTGCGCCATCCGTTCGATGTCGGCGCGCAGGGCGCGTTCCTGGCGCGGATGGATGGGCACGCTGGCGTGGCCGTCGCGCCAGTCGCAGTCGATGCCGTGGCGGGCAATGCGCTGCTTGAGCATGTGCATGCCATCGCGCGAGAAATCGAACAGCAGGCGTGCGTCGGCGTCACCGACCAGTGCTTCCAGGGTGTCCTGCTCGCAGCCATAGCCGACGATGGCCTGGCCGCCGTTGCGGCCAGAAGCGCCCCAGCCCACGCGCTCGGCTTCCAGTACGGTGACCTTGTAGCCCTTCTCGGCCAGCGCCAGTGCTGCGGTCAGGCCGGTGTAGCCGGCACCCAGCACCGCCACATCGGCACGCGTCTGGCCGCGCAGCGGCGGATGGGGGGCAAGCTCGGGTTGGCTGGCGGCATACCAGCTGGGGGGATAAACGGATGCAGCGGCGTCCACGGGCACTGTGCCGGATCAGGGGCGGGAAGTGTAACGACCTGGATGTCTGCAGCGTGCGCAGGCCGGCGCGTTACCCGCGGTATTGTGCGGCCGCGCAGTTGAATGGCAGATGCGCTGTGGTTGCCTATTGGGCGGGGCAGGGGTAGCGTGCCTGCACGTCTCAAGAGCTTCACCCATGGCCAGCCTGCCGCTGGTCGGCTTGCCCACCGACAGCAAACCGATCGGTTCACACCCCTTCCACGTGGTCGGCGAAAAGTACGTGCGGGCAGTTGTCGACGGCGCGCAGTGCATGCCGCTGCTGCTGCCCCTGCTGCAACCGCCGCTGCCGCCGGCGCAGTGGCTGGCCACCCTTGATGGCCTGCTGTTGACCGGCGCCACCAGCAATATCGAGCCGCACCATTACGCTGGTGGCCTCAGCTGGCCGGGCAATCCGCATGACCCGGCGCGCGATGCCAATGTATTCGGGCTGATCCCGCAGGCGCTGGCAATGGGCTTGCCGATCCTGGCTATCTGCCGCGGTTTCCAGGAGATCAACGTCGCCTTCGGCGGCAGCCTGCACCCGCGGGTGCACGAGGTGCCGGGCCTGGCCGACCACCGTGAAGACCCGGCGTCATCATTGGCGGTGCAATATGGGCCGGCGCATCCGCTGCAGCTCAGCCCGGGTGGGATGCTGGCGGAGATTGCCGGCAGCAACCAGGTGATGGTCAACTCGGTGCACGGACAGGGCGTAGCCCGCTTGGGCGAAGGCCTGCAGATCGAGGCGCGGGCACCGGACGGGCTGGTCGAGGCCTTCCGTGGCCCCGCCCCGGGCTTCCTGCTCGGCCTGCAGTTCCACCCGGAGTGGCGGGTTACCGAAAACCCGTTCCATCTGGGCATATTCCAAGCCTTCGGCGAGGCCTGTCGCCGCTATCGGTTAGATAAACAAGTTGGTTCCCCATGACTTCGCGCCCCCGCACCCGCAAGACCGCCGCCGCCGTACAGGAAGAAAGCTCGCTGCTGCGCTGGCTCAAGGAGCGGCACATCACCGAGGTGGAGTGCCTGGTGCCGGACGTCACCGGCAACGCGCGCGGCAAGATCATCCCGGCAGACAAGTTCTCGCATGACTATGGCACGCGCCTGCCCGAAGGCATCTTCGCCACCACGGTGACCGGCGACTTCCCGGACGATTATTACGAGCTGACTTCGCCGGCCGATGCGGACATGATCCTGCGCCCGGACCCGGACACGGTGCGCATGGTGCCGTGGGCGACGGACCCGACTGCGCAGATCATCCATGACTGCTACACCAAGAGCGGGCAGCCGCATGAGCTGGCGCCGCGCAATGTGCTGCGGCGGGTGCTGGTGGCCTATGAGGAGCTTGGCCTGAAACCGGTGGTGGCGCCGGAAGTGGAGTTCTTCCTGGTGCAGAAGAACACCGATCCGGACTTCCCGCTGTTGCCACCGGCCGGCCGCTCCGGTCGCCCGGAAACCGCCCGCCAGTCGTACTCGATCGACGCGGTCAACGAATTCGACCCCATCCTCGATCTTATGTACGACTACTGCGACGCGATGAAGCTGGACGTGGACACCTTGATCCACGAATCCGGCGCAGCGCAGCTGGAGGTCAACTTCACCCACGCCGATGCGATGTCGCTGGCCGACCAGGTATTCCTGTTCAAGCGCACCATGCGCGAGGCGGCCCTGCGGCACGGCATCTACGCCACCTTCCTGGCCAAACCGATGGAAACCGAGCCCGGCAGCGCCATGCACATCCACCAGAGCCTGGTGCGCCTGAGCGATGGCCGCAATGTCTTTGCCGGCAGCACCGAGGGCCAGTACAGCGAGATTTTCGACAACTACCTGGCCGGCCTGCAGAAGTACGTGCCGGCGGCGATGGGCTTCTTCGCGCCCAACGTCAACTCCTACCGCCGGCTGGTGTTTGGCGAGGTCTCGCCGAGCAATGTGGAATGGGGCTTCGACAACCGCACCTGCGGCCTGCGCGTGCCGATGGACAGCCTGGAAAACAACCGCGTGGAGAGCCGCTTTGCCGGCTCCGATGCCAACCCCTACCTGGCGATGGCGGCAACCCTGGCCTGCGGCCTGCTGGGCATCCGCGAACAGCTCAAGCCGACCACGCCGATCACCGGCAACGCCAAGGAGCTGGGCTACGAGCTGCCGCGCTCGCTGGGCGAGTCGCTGGACGCGCTGGAAGCCTGCGACGCTCTGCAGGAGCTGCTGGGGCGGCGCTTCTGCCGCGCCTACATCTCGGTCAAGCGCAAGGAATACGAGACTTTCTTCCGGGTGATCAGCTCCTGGGAGCGGGAGTTCCTGCTGCTGAATGTCTGAGCGCAAGGCTTGTCTCCCTCCCTTTTGCGCAGCAAAGGGGAGGGGCGGGGAGGGGTAGCTCTGCGCTGGCTGTTGCTGCAGTGGCTTCGCCGATGACGCCGCTCCTCCCAGTGCAGAACCAGGGCCTTCTACACATCAAGGCGCCGCAGATGGGACAATAGGCCACCACCCGGCCTGGCCGGTCCCCCATACCGCTCCCGGATCCCACTGGAGAACCCATGAATCTGCGCATTCTCACCGTTGGTGTCGCCATCTCCCTGCTCGCTGCCTGCGGCGGCAAGGAAGAGGGCGCCAAGCCCGCCGAAGGCGGCGAGGCCAAGGTCCTCAACGTCTACAACTACTCGGACTACATCGCCGAGGACACCATCCCGAACTTCGAGAAGACCACCGGCATCAAGGTCACCTACGATGTGTTCGACAGCGATGAAATGGTCGAGACCAAGTTGCTGACCGGCGACAGCGGTTACGACATCGTGGTGCCGACGCTGAACTTCTTCGGTCGCCAGATCCAGGCCGGCGTGTTTCTGCCGCTGGACAAGAGCAAGATCCCGAACCTGGCCAACCTCGACCCGGCGGTGATGCAGCGCATTGCCGGCCAGGACCCGGGCAACCAGTACGGCGTGCCGTACATGATGGGCAGCACCGGCATCGGCTACAACGTGGCCAAGCTGAAGGAGCGTTTCGGCGGCAGCGCTGACATCGCCAACAGCTGGGATCTGGTGTTCAAGCCGGAAAACATCGCCAAGATGAAGGACTGCGGCGTGACCCTGCTGGACACCCCGGCCGACATGATCCCGGTGGCCCTGCACTACCTGGGCGAAGACCCGCACAGCGCCGACCCGGCCGTGCTGCAGAAGGCGGCCGACCTGCTGAAGTCGATCCGCCCGTACGTGCAGAACTTCCACTCCTCGCAGTACGTGGGTTCGCTGGCCAATGGCAGCACCTGCCTGGTGGTGGGCTGGTCGGGTGACATCATCCAGGCCCGTGACCGCGCCGAGGAGGCCAAGAACGGTGTGGAAGTGGCGTATTCCATCCCGAAGGAAGGCGCACCGCAGTGGTTCGACATGCTGGCCATCCCGAAGGATGCCAAGCACCCGGGCAACGCCTATGCCTTCATCAACTACCTGCTGGAGCCGCAGGTGGCCGCCAACAACACCAACGTGACCCACTACGCCAACCCGGTGAAGTCGGCCACCTCGCTGGTCGACCCGGCCATCCGCGACGACAAGACCATCTACCCGGCCGAGGATGTGGCCGCCAAGATGTTCACCTACGCGATCAACAGCCCGGAGACGGACAAGCTGTATACCCGTCTGTGGACCGAGATCAAGACCGGCCGCTGATCCGGGTGGGGGCGCATCCGGCATTGCCGGATGCGGGCCTCGTCTGGTTCGTGATGTGATCTTTGCAACGCCTTCCTTCATCGGGGAGGCGTTGTTGTTTGTGGGGTTTGCCGGGGAAAGCCCCTGCCGAGCACGGCTCGGCACTACCGGTGCTTGTGCAGGTTGCAGCCTTGCCTCGGCCCCCCTTTCGCGCAGCGAAGGGGAGGGTTGGGGAGGGGTAAGCTCCTGGGCCTGCCACGCAATGCCGGCTTGATGGCTTGCTGCTCCTGCAAAGGGGTCGCCGGGAAAGCCCCTGCCGAGCACGGCTCGGCACTACCGGTGCTTGTGCAGGCTGCAACCTGGCCTCGGCCCCCCTCCCTTTCGCGCAGCGAAGGGGAGGGTTGGGGAGGGGTAAGCTCCTGGGTCTTCCACGCAGTACTGGCTTGACGGCTTGTGCAAAGGGGTTGCCGGGAAAGCCCTTGCCGAGCATGGCTCGGCACTACCGTTGCGTTGGCTGGCGGGTCGCGGGGAAGGGCTCAAGCCAGCTGCAGGAAGCCGTGGATGGCCATGGCGGTGGCCGCCAGGCACAACGCTCCGAACAGCCAAGGCTTGCCGCGCGGCTTGCGGCGAGCATCGTCGCTGTCCGCATTGCAGCTGCGGTGTACCAGCCCGGCTGGAAAGTGCAGTCGCGCCATGGCCGCGTCGCAGGCATCCATGCAGGCGCCACATTCGATGCAGCTGCTGGAGCGGCTATTGCGGATGTCCAGCCCGATCGGGCAGGCGCGCACGCAGGCGCCGCAATCGATGCAGTCACCCAGATGGGCCGGTGCGAACCGGGGCATCACCCCGGCGATGGCCGGATGTGCGGCGCGGAATACATAGTCGCTGGCGGTGACCGGATCCAGCAGGCCACGTTCGCGTTGCAGGACGCTGGCCTGCGGGTGTTCACGGCTGCCGCGCGGTTCGCCGCGCGGGGCTTCGTACTGCACGGTGGGGGTGTCGGCGTCGCTGAGCAGGTGCTGCAGGCGGCTGTAGGGGCACAGGTAGCTGCAGACCTGCTCGTGCAGGTAGATCACATTGGCCCAGGTGGCCAGGGCGTAGAAGGCTATCCAGAAGTATTCCCACGGCCCCAAGGTCAGTGTCAGCAGGCCCGATACCAATGTTGGGATAGGGGTGAAGTAGCCCACGAAGGAAATCCCCGTCCACAACGCGATGCTTGCCCACAGCAGGTGGCGCACTACCGGCCCCAGGGGGCGGGCAGCGCCGGGCAGGGTCGTCAGCCGGTCCAGGCTGCGGAACAGCCGTGTAAGCACGGTCTGCGGGCACACATAGGCGCACCACAAGCGTCCGCGCAGTACGGTCAACAGGGCCAGGCCTGCGGCGGCGGCCAACGTCAGCCACAGCAATGGGGTTGCCTCGGCCATTCGCAGCCCAAGGCCGAACAGCTGCAGCTGGCGCGTGTCCAGGTCGAGCAGCAGGGCGGGAGCGCCATCAATACGCAGCCACGGCAGGCCATAGAAGGCCAGCAACAGCGCTGCGGCCACCGCTTGCCGGATCAGGCTGCGTTTCGCACGCGTGCTGTCGGCGCTGCTCATTCCAGTTCTTCGTCCCGCAGTTCGTCGGCGCGCGGGCGCAGCAACAGGCTGGTGAAAGCGCTGGCCGACGCAGTTGCCAGCCACAACAGGAGGAAGCCGGCGCTGTAGCCCAGTTCACGACTGATTGAATGGTCCGGGAAGCTGATATGGGCCAAGGCCAATGGATCGACCATGCTGAAAAACACGGCGGCGGCAACCCCGGCGGCAAAGAAACTGGGCCACAGCACGGCGCCAAGCCGCTGTATCAGCGGGCGGCGATGTCCGTTGGCTGACGTGTTGTCTGGATTCATCACGGGTTCCGGGGGGGCGCGGGTTGGCGGGCTAGAATGTGGCCGCGCAATGTGTGCTGTGGCCTTTCAGTGGTTGCCCGGCATGCGAGGCTAGGGGTAATGCCCGGTTGCGTCCTTGATCCTGATCAAGGGCGCCCAGTGAGCTGGAGGTGGAGGGTGGTGATCAGTGTGGACGGCCCCCGGCCGGGTCCGGAGGTGTGCAGCGAAGCCGAGGTCGAGCAGTTGGTGCGCCGCTTCTATGCCAGGGTGCAGGACGATGCATTGCTGGGGCCGGTCTTCCAGGCAAGGGTGCATGACTGGGAGCAGCACATCCTGCACCTGGTCGATTTCTGGTCGGCGATGCTGCGCGGTACCCGCCGTTTTGCCGGTGCGCCCATGCCCAAACACCTGGCTATTCCGGGATTGGAATGGCGGCTGTTCGAGCGCTGGCTGTCACTGTTCGCGGCGACTACCGCGGAAATGGGCAATCCGGACATGAAGCAGCTGGCTGATGCCGCCGCGCAGCGGGTGGCTGCCGCCCTATGGGGCCGTTACAGCAGCCAGCGCTTCCCGCTGTTCGGCTGAACGACCGCCATCCTATGCGGCGGGATTGATCTGGCTCAAGGCGAGTGCTGCCCTGCGCGGGCAAACTGCTGCCCATGGACACCACTCCCGTACTGTTGAACCCCCTGGGCTGGACCTTCGACGCTGAACTGCTGCGCCGGCATGACCGGCCCGGCCCGCGTTACACGTCCTATCCGACCGCGCCGCACTTCCATGACGGTTATGGCCCCGCGCACTTCCGTGCCGCGATCGGCCGCAGCAATGCCACCGACCGGCCGCTGTCGTTGTATGTGCATGTGCCTTATTGCACCAGCCCCTGTTTCTACTGCGGCTGCAACCGGGTAATCAGCCGCGATCGCAGCAAGGGTGAGCGCTATGTGGACCAGGTGCTGGCCGAAGCCGCGCGGGTGGCACCGTTGTTCGCAGCCGGGCGGGAAGTGATCCAGCTGCATCTGGGCGGTGGTACGCCCAATTTCCTTGAGCCGCAGCAGCTGCGCCGGTTGATCGAAGGCCTGGCCGGCCACTTCCACTTCAGCGAGCGTGCCGCGCGTGATTTCTCGATCGAACTGGATCCGCGTTCGGTCAGCGTCGAGGACATCGCCATGCTGGCGGCGCTGGGCTTCAATCGCGCCAGCCTGGGTGTGCAGGACTTCGACCCGGCCGTGCAGCAGGCAATCAACCGTGTGCAGGGCGTGGACGAGACCATGGCCATCATCCAGGCCTGCCGTGACAACGGTATGCGCTCGGTCAATGTCGATCTGATCTACGGCCTGCCGAAGCAGACGCTGGAGGGCTTCGGCCGCACCTTGGACACGGTGATGGCGGTGCGCCCGGACCGGCTGGCGATCTATGGATACGCCCATCTGCCGCACATGTTCAAGGCCCAGCGGCAGATCCTCGACGCCGACCTGCCCGATCCGGAGCAGAAGCTGGCCCTGCTGGGGCTGGCGGTGGAGCGGCTGTCGGCGGCGGGCTACCAGTACATCGGCATGGATCACTTCGCCTTGCCCGATGAAGACCTGTCGCAGGCCCAGCGGGCCGGTAGCCTGCATCGCAACTTCATGGGCTATACCACCCACGCCGACAGCGACCTGCTGGGTCTGGGGGTCAGCGCGATCAGTCGCATCGACAACAGCTACAGCCAGAACCCGCGCGAGCTGAAGGAATGGGAGGCGCGTATCCAGGGGCCGGAGTTGCCGATCTGGCGCGGGCTGGAGCTGGATGCCGACGACCTGCTGCGTGCCGAACTCATCCAGCAGCTGATGTGCCACGGGCGGGTGGATGGGCGCGCGCTGGCCCAGCGCCACGGTGTTGCGTTCGAGCAGTACTTCGCCGATGAACTACAGGATCTGCAGCGTCTGCAGCACGATGGCCTGGCCAGTTGTCGCGATGGCGTGGTCGCCGCCACCCGCCAGGGGCGGCCGCTGCTGCGCCTGATCGCCATGTGCTTTGACCGCTACCTGCGTGCCGCCCAGCAGCCGGCACGCTACTCACGCGCCATCGGCTGAGTCCCGGGCGCTGGGCGCCAACCGGGTTTTGGGAGGACGTCGCAATTCACAATTGCGGCGCGATCAGGCACGCTATGCCGATGCCCGGATGGCGAAACTGGTAGACGCATCGGACTTAAAATCCGCCGGGGGCAACTCCATGCCGGTTCGATTCCGGCTCCGGGCACCAGTTCGCAGACTTTCAAGGGACAGCATGAGTGCCCAGATCACTGCCGCGGCTCAACCGCGGATTGCGATCATCGGGCTGGGCTATGTAGGCCTGCCGCTGGCGGTTGAGTTTGGCAAGACGCTGGATGTGCTGGGTTATGACATCGACGCGGCGCGGGTCGCCGAGCTGCAGGCCGGCCATGACCACACCCTGGAACTGGACGACGCGGAACTGGCTGCGGGCGTGCATGCACGCTACAGCGCCAGAGGCGGCCGATCTGGCAGCATGCAATACCTTCATCGTCACCGTTCCAACGCCGATCGATGCCTTTGAACAGCCGGACCTGGCGCCGCTGCGCGGGGCCAGTGAGCTGATTGCGCGGATGCTCAAGCCGGGCGACCTGGTCATCTACGAATCCACGGTCTACCCCGGTACGACCGAGGAGGTCTGCGTGCCGCTGCTGGAACAGGGCTCGGGCCTGCGTTTCAACATTGATTTTTTCTGTGGTTACAGCCCGGAACGAATCAATCCGGGCGATCGACAGCGGCGGCTGCCGGATATCCGCAAGATCACCTCTGGCTCCACCCCGGAGGCGGCGCGCGTGGTCGATGCGCTGTACCTGCGCATCATCAGCGCCGGTACCTGGCCGGCAGCGTCCCTGCGCGTGGCGGAGGCCGCCAAGGTGGTGGAAACATCCAGCGCGACGTCAACATCGCCCTGGTCAATGAGCTGGCACTGATCTTCGACCGGCTTGGCATCGATACGCTGGATGTGCTGGAGGCGGCCGGGACCAAGTGGAACTTCCTGCCGTTCCGGCCTGGCATGGTCGGCGGGCACTGCATCGGTGTGGACCCTTACTACCTGCTGCACAAATCCGAAAGCGTCGGCTATCACCCGGACCTGATCCACACCGCGCGTGACGTCAACAATCGCGTGGTCGCGCATGTCGTCAGCCGCGTGCGGGGCCTGTTGGAAGGCAAGGGCAAGCAGCTGCAGGGCGCGCGCGTGCTGGTGCTGGGTGTCACCTTCAAGGAGGACTGTCCGGACCTGCGCAACAGCCGCGGGCTGGACCTTGTGCAGATGCTGGCGGCTGCCGGCGCACGGGTGGATGCCCATGATCCGTGGGCCGATCCGCGCGGCGCGCATGACATGGGCGGTGTGGAACTTGTGAAGGCACCGCAGCCAGCTGCCTACGACGCAGTGGTGCTTGCCGTGGCCCACCAGCAGTTCCGCGACCTGGACGTCGCACAGATCCGCGCATTGGGTGTGCCGGACGTGGTGGTCTACGACGTGAAATCAGTCTGGCCGAGGCAAGTGGTGGACGACCGGTTGTAGAATCCGCCATCCCCGTTGGTTGAGGACGGTAATGCATCGTTATCTGGTTTATGTGCTGGCATTGATCCTGTTGCCGGTTTCGCTGGCGTTGGCCTCCCATTGGCCGGCTTGGTACTGGGGGGTCGGCCTGTTCGGCTTGATGGCCGTGCTGGGTACCTGGGACGTGCTGCAGCGCCGCAGCGTGCTGCGCCGCAACTACCCGGTGCTGGCGCATTTCCGCTACGGCTTTGAATCCATCGGTCCCGAGATCCGCCAGTACTTCGTGCAGAGCGATCTGGAAGACGTACCGTTCTCACGCCAGCAGCGCCAGCTGATCTACCAGCGCTCGCGCAACGAGATGGATGTGGTGCCATTTGGCACCCTGCGCAGTGCCTACGCGGTGGACTACGAATGGATCAACCATTCGTTGTCACCCACCACCATTGCCCACCACGATTTCCGCGTGCTGATCGGCCCGGATTGCGCCAAGCCCTATTCGGCCAGCGTGTTCAACATCTCGGCGATGAGCTTTGGTTCGCTGTCGGCCAATGCCATCCGGGCCTTGAACAAGGGTGCCAAGCTGGGTGGCTTCTGCCATGACACCGGCGAAGGTTCCATTTCGCCGTACCACCGCGAGAACGGTGGCGACCTGGTCTGGGAGATTGGTTCGGGCTATTTCGGTTGCCGCGACGAGAACGGCCGCTTCAGCGAGGAGCGTTTCGTCGAGAACGCCAGCTCCGATCAGGTCAAGATGATCGAGATCAAGCTGTCGCAGGGTGCCAAGCCCGGCCACGGTGGTGTGCTGCCGGCGGCCAAGGTCAGTGCCGAGATCGCCGCGACGCGCGGTGTGCCGATGGGTGTGGATTGCGTATCGCCGTCCAAGCATTCGGCGTTCTCCACGCCGATCGAACTGCTGCAGTTTGTCGCGCGTCTGCGCGAACTGTCCGGTGGCAAGCCGGTGGGCTTCAAGCTGGCCATCGGTCATCCCTGGGAATGGTTCGGCATCGCCAAGGCCATGCAGGAAACCGGGCTGCTGCCTGACTACATCGTCGTAGACGGTGCCGAAGGGGGTACCGGTGCTGCGCCGGCCGAGTTCATCGACCACGTTGGCGTGCCGATGAACGAGGCGCTGATCCTGGTGCACAACACCCTGGTCGGCCTGGGCCTGCGTGATCGCATTCGTCTGGGTGCGGCCGGCAAGGTCACCACGGCCTTCGATATCGCCCGCACCATCGCGCTGGGCGCGGACTGGTGCAATGCCGGCCGTGGCTATATGTTCGCGCTGGGCTGCATCCAGTCGCTGAGCTGCCACAACGACAAATGCCCGACCGGTATCGCCACCCAGGACCCGAGCCGCTGGCGCCACCTGGAGCCGGTGGACAAGGGTCAGCGTGTGTTCAATTACCACCAGAACACCCTGCGTGCGCTGCGTGACCTGCTGGGTGCGGCCGGGCTGCACGATCCTTCCGAGCTGGGCCCGGAGCACATCCTGCGCCGTGTTTCGCCGGTGGAGATCCGCTCGCTGGCCAGCCTGTACCGCTACCTGGCACCGGGCGAGCTGCTGAAGAAGGTGCCCGAGCACACCGTGTTCCGCGAATACTGGGCCGAGGCGCGTAGTGATTCATTTACCCCGCCGGCGCGGGTGGCGGCGCTGCGCACCACCAAGATGTGCTGAGCCATGCGGTGTCGCGCCGGCACCGTTGCGGACATTCCGGCGCTGTGGGCACTGCGCACGCGTTGCGTGCGCGAAACCTGCAGCACGCATTATCCGCCCGACGTGATTACGCGTTGGGCGGCGTCAGCGGCGCCGGTGCAGTTCCAGCCGCTGGTGGAGGCGGGGGCTGCGTGGTGGCCGAAGATGCGGCGGGAACGCTATTGGGTTATGGCGTGATCGACCTGACCGGTAACGAGGTGGATGCGCTGTTTGTCGACCCTGACAGGTCGGGGCAGGGGATAGGCAGGATGTTGCTGGAGCGGGTGGAAGCCTTGTCGGATCCACAGCGGGGGCTGCACTTGTCGGCATCGTTGAACGCAGTGCCGTTCTATCTGCGCGCTGGTTTCAGCGCGGATGGCGAGGCGCTTTACCCGCATCCCAGCGGTATCGCATTGGCCTGCATGCAGATGCACAAGCGGGGCCGCAGCCAGCGCGGCGATTGAACCGCCAAACCTGGCAGGGCCGCCGCTGGTGCGGCCCTGCCGGTGATGATGCGGCTGCGCGTGTCCGATCAGGTGGCGCTGTCCTGCAGCCAACGCACCACGCCCTCGGCGGCGCGCAGGCCGCTGGCATAGCAGGCAGTGAGCAGATAGCCGCCGGTGGGCGCTTCCCAGTCCAGCATCTCGCCCGCGCAGAACACGCCGGGCTGTGCCTTCAGCATCAAGCCCGCATCCAGTGCCTGCAGCCGTACGCCACCGGCGGTGCTGATGGTTTCGGCCATGGGCCGAGGCCGCAGCAAGGGCAGCGGAACCTGTTTCAAGGTGCGGGCGACGGCGGCCAGATCGTTGCCGGCATCCTTGCCCAGTACTTCAAACAGCAGGCCCGCCTTCACTGCGTCCAGGCCTGCGGCACGGCGCAGGTGTTCGCCGAAGCTGCGGCCCTTGCGTGAGCGGGACAGGTCGGCCAGCAGGCGCGCTTCGTCACGGCCGGGCACCAGGTCCAGGCTGAGGGTAACGGCACCATCGCGATTGAGGGTCTCGCGCAGGTCGGCGGCCAGGGCATAGATCAGGCTGCCCTCGATGCCGTAGGTGCTGACCACGCATTCGCCCTGCAGGGACTGCGGCTGGCCGTGCAGGTCCCGCCAGTGTGCGACCACCGGCTTGAGCGGCGCACCGGCGTGGCGGCTGCTGAAATGCGGCGTCCAGGCAATATCAAACCCGCAGTTGGCAGATTGCAGCGGCGCGGTATCGATGCCGCGCGCCTGCAATACCTCCATCCAGCTGCCGTCCGAACCCAGTTCCGGCCAGCTGCCACCGCCCATCGCCAATACCGTGGCATCGGCGTGCACGGCGATCTCGCCGTCGGCCGTAGCCATGCGCAGGCTGCCGTCGGGGTTCCAGCCCAGCCAGCGGTGCTGCACGTGCAGGCGCACCCCCTGTTCCTTCAGGCGGCGCACCCAGCCGCGCAGCAGCGGTGCGGCCTTGCGATCGACCGGGAATACCCGTCCGGAGCTGCCCACATAGGTCTCCACGCCCAGGCCCTGCGCCCAATGGCGCAGCGCTTGCGCGTCGAAACCGTCCAGCCAGCTTGCGATCTCGGCCTGGCGTTCGCGGTAACGGCTGTCGAACAGCGGCCGTGGGTCGGAGTGGGTGAGATTTAGCCCACCCTTGCCGGCGATCAGGAACTTGCGCCCGGGCGAGCCCTTGGCTTCGTACAGATTGACCGCCAGCCCCGCTGCGCGCAGCCGCTCGGCCGCGAACAGGCCGGCGGGGCCGCCGCCAATGACGGCGACGGTTCTATCAGCGAGCTTTGACATCGAGCAGTTCAACATCGAATACCAGCGAAGAACCGGCCGGGATCGGGCCGACGCCGCGATTGCCATAGCCGTACTCGGGCGGAATCATCAAGGTGCGCTTGCCGCCAACCTTCATGCCGGCCACGCCTTCGTCCCAGCCACGGATGACCTGCTTGTCACCGAGGTTGAAGCTGAACGGCTCGCCACGATCCACCGAGCTGTCGAACTTCTCGCCGTGCTTGTCGGCGTTGCGTTCGTCGTAGATCCAGCCGGTGTAATGCACGGTGACCTTGCTGCCAGGTACGGCTTCGGCGCCGCTGCCGGGCTGGGTATCGATGGGCTGGAATGCGGCGATGGTGCCACCGGGGGGCGGGCCGGGCGGGGTGCAGCCGGCAACCAGGAGGGACAGCAGCAGCGGGAGGAACAGGCGACGCATGGCGCGCTCCGTTGAAAGGGGCGTGCAGGGTAGCGCATCGCTGCCGGGTATCATGGCGGCATGGCCAAACTGCTGCTCAATCTACGTAATGTCGGTGACGACGAAAGCGCCGAGGTCGGCGAATTGCTCGACCGCAATGGCATCGCCTGGTACCGCACCGAAGCCAGCCCCTGGGGTATTTCCAGCGGCGGCATCTGGCTGCGCGACAACGAGGATCAGCCGCGCGCCAAGGCATTGATGGCGACCTACCAGGCCGAGCGCGGGCAGCGGGTGCGCGAGGAGCGGGCGGCTGCGCTGCGTGATGGCAGCGCGGAGACGTTCAGCTCCCTGCTGCGGCAGCGGCCATTGTTCGTGGTGGCGGTGCTGCTGGGCATGCTGGCGGCGGCGGCCCTGGTGTTGTTGCCGTTCTTCCTGTTGCGGGGGTGAGGGCGCTGGCCAGGCTCCTGCCGAGCATGGCTCGGCCTACACCTGCCTTTCGTTTCGCCCCCTCCCTTGCGCCGAAGGCGGAGGGGAGGGTTGGGGAGGGGTTTGGCTTTCGCGGTGTTTTACGGCTTACGCTACGGTCCATGGAGCGTCGTTTAAACTAGGCGCATGATCGTCAATACCGCCGCTTACCTGTTCGTCCCGCTCACCGACGCCGAGACGCTGACCGCCACCCTGCTTGAACGCGCCCGGATCCTGGAGCTGCGCGGCACCATCCTGGTTGCCGAGGAGGGCATCAACCTGTTCCTGGCCGGTAGCCGCGAAGGCATCGACAGCTTCTACAGCCAGCTCAAGGCCGATGTGCGCTTTGCCGACATGCGCATCAAGTACAGCTACAGCCAGATGCAGCCGTTCGCCCGGCTCAAGGCCAAGCTGAAGTCGGAAATCATCAGCTTCCGCCGTGACGACGGCCAGCCGCTGGACTACCCGCGCGCGCCCAGCGTGGCCCCGGCCACGCTGCAGCGCTGGCTGCGGCAAGGCCACGACGACGACGGCAAGCGCGTGGTGATGCTGGACACGCGCAATTGGCAGGAATTCGCCCACGGCACGTTTGCCGGCGCCTTGACCCTGCCTATCGCCAAGTTCACCGATCTGCCGGCGGCGCTGCAGCCGCACCGCGAAGCCCTGGCCGATGCCACGGTGGTGAGCTTCTGTACCGGCGGCATCCGCTGTGAGAAGGCCGCGCTGTGGATGCAGAACGATGGCATGGACAATGTGCTGCAGCTGGAAGGCGGCATCCTCGGCTATTTCGAGGAAGTGGGCGGCGAGGGCTATGACGGCCGCTGCTTCGTGTTCGACGAGCGGGTGGCGCTGGATGCGCAGCTGCAGCCGCTGGTGGACCGCCAGGACGACGCCCAGGCCTGAGCCTCGGGTACGGGCCGGGATGGGAAACAGTGTCCCGGCAAGGGGCGGGGTAATGCCATGGAGAATGCGGGCAGCAGCCCCATGTCCTGTGCATTGCCCTTGGAAACCGCCCCATGATTCCACTTTCCATTCTTGACCTGGCCCCGGTCTGCGAGGGTTCCAGCCCGCAGCAGGCCTTTGCCAACATGCTGGAACTGGCCCAGCACGCCGACCGCTGGGGCTACCACCGCTATTGGCTGGCCGAGCACCACAACATGCCCGGCATCGCCAGTGCGGCAACCTCGGTCCTGATCGGCCACGTTGCCGGCGGCACCACGCGCATCCGGGTGGGTTCGGGCGGTGTGATGCTGCCCAATCATTCGCCGCTGCAGGTGGCCGAGCAGTTCGGCACCTTGGCCTCGCTGTATCCGGACCGTATCGACCTGGGCCTGGGCCGCGCGCCCGGCACCGATCACGCCACCGCCCGCGCGCTGCGCCGCTACTTCGACAGTGCCGACCAGTTCCCGCAGGATGTGAATGAGCTGCTGCATTACTTCGAGCCGGTGCAGCCTGGCCAGGCCGTGCAGGCGGTGCCCGGCGGCGGCATCCCGGTGCCGGTGTGGCTGCTGGGTTCCAGTCTGTTCAGTGCGCGGCTGGCGGCGGCGATGGGCCTGCCGTTTGCCTTTGCCTCGCACTTCGCGCCGGACGCGATGGATGAAGCCTTGGCCTTGTACCGCCGCGATTTCCGTCCTTCCGAGCGCCTGCAGGCGCCGTACGCGATGCTGGCCTTGAATGTGGTGGCCAGTGATTCGCAGGCCGAATCCAAGCGCCTGTTCACCAGCCAGCAGCAGGCCTTCGTCAATCTGCGGCGTGGCACGCCCGGGCGGATTCCGGCGCCGCTGGATGACATCGAAACGTTCTGGGAGCCGCATGAAAAGGCCGGCGTCGAGCGCGCCTTGGCCTGCAGCATCGTCGGTGACGCGGCGCAGGTGGCTGAAGGGCTGAAGGCCTTCGCCGAGCGTCATCGTCCCGATGAAATGATGGTAGCCGCCAATATCTACGACCCGGCCGCTCGGCTGCGTTCGTTTGAGCTGGCCATGCAGGCCTGGCAGGGCGTGGGAACGGCGTAAGCCTTTCACCCCTCCCTTTCTCAGGTGGTGAAGGGGAGGGTTTTTGTTGGTGACGCCCCTTGCCGAGCATGGCTCGGCACTACCTTGAATCTTCAGCTGGTCCAGCGCTGGAACAGTGCGATGCTTTCGTTGATCAGTTGGCCCGAGCCCAGGCCGAAGAACAGGCCGGCAGCGATCGCGGCCACCCAGTTGAACAACATCAGCGCACCGTCACGCTCAAGCAGCGCCAGTGCGAACAGCAGTAGCTGGAAGCCGAACAGGTAGTTGGTGAAGGGGATCGGCAGCGACAGCAGCAGCCCCACCAGCAGCAACAGGGCGCCGGTCAGCATGCGTGCCGGCAGGGGCCCGATCAGCGCGGGCAGGCGCGGCTTCAACATCCGGTCCAGGCGCTGCAGCGGACGGCTGATCTTGCTCAGGAAGCGATGGACGGTGCCGCGCTTGGGGCCGCGGCGGGCGATGAAACCTGGCAGCCACGGCCGGGTGATGCCGCATAGCAACTGCATGCCGATCAGGAACACCAGTGGGCCGCTGACCGCGCCGCCGATGCCCGGGATCGGGATGAAGGAGGGCAGGATGGCGATGAACAGGAACACGCCGAACGCACTCTGCTCCAGGCCCTTGAGGATCTGCCCAAGGGTCAGGTGTTCTTCCGGATCGCCGTGGTCGAACATCGCCAGCAGGGTGCGGATGCCTTCATTGCGGTAGCCGTTGCCCGGCGCCGCATGGTCACCCGTTTCAACCGGTGATGTCATCGGCGTCTTCTTCCGGCAAGCGGCGTAGCAGCAGCTTGTCGATGCGGGCACCGTCCAGGTCGACGATCTCGATGCGCCAGCCGGCCCAGTCAAAGTATTCACTCGCATGTGGGATGCGGCCGAAGTAATGCATGCACATGCCGGCCAGGGTGTAGTAGTCGCCTTCCTCGGCATCGGGCAGCTCGGCGCCGTTCATAAGCTCCTGCAGGTCGTCGACCGGCAGCGAGCCGTCCACCAGCAGCGAGCCATCGGCGCGGGTCACCACCAGGGCGTCATCGTCGGTGTTCTCCGGGGCCTGCAGGCGACCGACCACCGCGCCCATCAGGTCGGAGATGGTCACCAGGCCCTGGATCTCACCGTACTCGTCCACTACCAGCGCCATCGACTGGTGCTCCTCGCGGAAGATCTCCAGCAGCTTCATCGCATGGGTGGATTCGGACACATACAGCGTTTCGCGCAGGTTCTCGAACAGGTTGTGGCTGCCACCGCTCAGGCGGGTGACCAGGCTCTTGACCTCGAGGATGCCAGCGATGTCCTGGTCGTTGCCCCGATATACCGGGTAGCGCGAGAAGGCATGGTCGCGCATGGCCTGCAGGTTCTTCTCCGGATCGTTGGTGGTGTCCAGCCAGGCGATGCGGTTGCGCGGAGTCATAAGACTGTCGGCGGTGCGATCACCCAGGCGCATGACACGGTTCATCATGTCGCGCTCGTGGCTGTCGATGACGCCCTGCTCGTGGCTTTCGGCCACCAACATGCGGATCTCTTCTTCACTGACCGAGGCCGATTCGGTCTTGCCCAGGCCGAGCAGGCGCAGTACCAGCTGGGTGGAGCGCGACAGCAGCCAGACGCCAGGGGCGGCAATGCGGGCCAGCCAGCTCATCGGCACCGCGACGATGCCGGCAATGTCCTCGGAACGGGTCAAGGCAACGCGCTTGGGCACCAGTTCGCCGAAAATCAGTGTCAGGTAGGTGATCAGCGCAACGGCCAGGGTCTTGCCAAGGAAGTCCGACCAGGGCTGGACCGCGCCAAACAGCGAGAAGTTGGCTGACAGCGCCGGGAACAGGGCCTGCAGCTGTGCCGCGATGGCGCCGCCAATGGCGTCGCCGCCGTAAACACCGGTCAGGATGCCGATCAGGGTGATGCCGATCTGCACCGTCGACAGGAAATTCTCGGGCTTCTCGGACAGGGCCAGGGCACGGGCGGCGCGTTTGCTGGTGGCAGCCTGCTGCTTGAGGCGGCTCTTGCGCGAGGTCATGACCGACATCTCGGACATGGCAAAGAAGCCGTTGAGCAGGATCAGGGCAAGTACGATGAAAAACTCAAACACGGGTCTCTCCCCGGGTTGGTGACAGGGAGGGCGGGTGCTTGCGGAGGCGGCGGCCGCTCAGGGGCGGGATCCGGCGCTGTGGCGGGGGATAAGGGTCGTCGTCCATAGGGTGCGCCATGCAGGCGCCGGGGAATCTTAGCAAACCTGGGCACGGGGGCGGCAACGAGACGTTCACACTTTTCGTTCAGGGAGCACGCCGGGAATACCCTGAATGCCATCTAGCCGTCATAATTCCCCTTGGTGCCGTCCCTCCCGCGACGGCGAATAGGCTCCCCATGTTTTCGTTGCAGACCATCTTTGGCTCCGGCAAGCAGTTCTATACCTACCTCGACGAGGCCGCGCAGGCCGCTTATGACAGTGCAAAGGCACTGCATGGAATGATGCGCGAGGCCGATCGTCAGCCGGCGCTGGATGCGTTCAAACTTGCCCGCCTGCGCGAGCGCGCGGCATCGGACAAGATCAGCCAGGCGCTGGTTGACAGTTTCATGACCCCGATCGAACGCGAGGACATCGAAGCGCTGGGTTCGGCGCTGTACAAGATCCCCAAGCAGATCGAGAAGTTCGCCGATCGCTATTCGTTGGCTGTGCAGCACCTGGACCAGATCGATTTCGCCCCGCGTGCGGCGATGCTGGAGCAGGCCGCCGGCGTGGTGGTGGAAATGGTCAATGACCTGCGCCACATGAACCTGGACCGCATGACCGCGCTCAATGAAAAGCTGCGCGCGCTGGAAAACGAGGCTGACCGCCTGATGCTGGAGTTGTACCGCGACATCTATTCCGGTCGCCTGGACAACCTGCAGATGTTCCTGCTCAAGGAATTCTTCGAGATCCTGGAAAAGGCCATTGACCGTTGCCGCGAAGCCGGCGTGGTGGTCTACCAGATCGTGCTCAAGAACAGCTGACGGGGACGCTCGATGCTCACCCTCGTCCTGGTGGTGATCCTGGCCGCGCTCGTCTTCGAGTTCATCAACGGCTTCCACGACACCGCCAACTCAATCGCCACCGTGGTGGCAACCAAGGTTCTGTCACCCGGCTGGGCAGTGATGCTGGCCGCTGGCATGAACCTGATCGGCGCGCTCACCGGCACTGCCGTGGCGCTGACCATCGCCAATGGCCTGCTCAACACCAGCGTGGTCGAAGTGACCCCGCAGGTGATCCTGTGCGCGCTGCTTGGCGGCATCGTATGGAACCTGATCACCTGGTGGAAGGGCCTGCCGTCCTCGTCCTCGCATGCACTGATCGGTGGCTTGTGCGGTGCCGGCCTGGCTGCGGCGCACAACAACTGGGACGCGCTGATCTGGTCGCAGAACGTCGGCAACTGGGCGCAGAACAAGGGCCTTTTGTGGAAGGTGTTCGTGCCGATGATCACCTCGCCGATCGCCGGCTTCCTGCTTGGCGTGGTGGTGATGTGCCTGCTGTGGGCGATCATTGCCGGCATGGCACGTGTGGGTGGCCTGCTCGGTCGCCTGGCCCGTCCGCGCTGGGTCAATGCTTTCTTCGGCAAGGCGCAGATCGTTTCGGCGGCCTACATGGGCTTTGCCCACGGCCACAATGACGCGCAGAAGACCATGGGCATCATCGCCATGACCCTGATCGGCGCCGAGGCCACCGGTGCGCTGAACGACCTGCCGTCCTGGCTGGCTTTCATGCACCCGGATGCGCACAGCGGTGATGGCATCGCCATGTGGATCGTGCTGACCTGTGCGGTGGTGATGGCCGCGGGTACCGCTTCCGGTGGCTGGAAGATCATCAAGACCTTGGGTCACAAGATGGTCAAGCTGCACCCGATCCACGGTTTCGCCGCGGAGACCAGCTCGGCCACCATCCTGACCCTGGCCGCCCATTTCGGCATGCCGGTTTCGACCACCCACAGCATTTCCACCGCGATCATGGGCGTTGGCTTTGCCAAGAACCCCAAGTCCCTGCGCCTGGGCGTGATCGAGCGCATCCTGTGGGCCTGGATCCTGACGATCCCGGCGGCAGGTGGTTGTGCGTACCTGATCCTGAAGTTGTTCGCGCTGATTGGGTGGCACTGAAGTGCCGCGCTGATCACTGAAAACCCGCCGGAGACGGCGGGTTTTTTTTGCGGGGAGTTCCCCCCCCTCTCCCCAATCCCGCTCCCGCCAGGGGAGAGGGGCTTTGAAGCTGCAATTGCAGACAGTGCTTCAACTTGCGCGATGTTGAGCCCCTCTCCCCCTGGCGGGAGCGGGGTTGGGGAGAGGGGGAAGCAGCCAACCGCGGATTGTCCGGGCTCCCCCGACCGCTGGAATGTGAAGGCGTCTTCCCGCCCCAAGCGCCAAAATCGGCGGTGTCCCTGACCTGTACGGGGGCTACACTACGCCGGTTTTCCAATCGCCTGTTCCCGGAGCCCCTACATGCCCGTTGACGCCAAGCCGGACCCGATCGCCCTCAGCAGCGAGCCCGGCTATCTGTCCATTCGCGATCTGCGCAAGGAGTTCGATGGCTTTGTCGCCGTCGATGACGTCAACCTGGACGTTCGCAAGGGCGAGATCTTCGCCTTGCTGGGCGGTTCGGGCAGCGGCAAGTCCACCCTGCTGCGCTGCCTGGCCGGCTTTGAAACCCCGACCAAGGGCGCGATCCTGCTCGACGGCCAGCCGATTACCGCGCTGCCGCCGTACGAGCGGCCGATCAACATGATGTTCCAGTCCTATGCGCTGTTCCCGCACATGACGGTGGAGCAGAACATCGCCTTCGGCCTCAAGCAGGATGGCATGGCCAAGGACGCCATCGCCCGCCGCGTCGGCGAGATGCTGGAGCTGGTGCAGCTGCAGAAGCTGGGCAAGCGCAAGCCGCACCAGCTGTCCGGCGGCCAGCAGCAACGTGTGGCCCTGGCCCGCTCGCTGGCCAAGAGCCCCAAGCTGCTGTTGCTGGACGAACCGATGGGCGCGCTGGACAAGAAGCTGCGCTCGAAGATGCAGCTGGAGCTGGTCAACATCATCGAGCAGCTGGGCGTCACCTGCGTCATGGTCACCCATGACCAGGAAGAAGCCATGACCATGGCCACCCGCATCGCGGTGATGGACCAGGGCTGGATCCAGCAGATCGGCAAGCCGGATGATATCTACGAGCAACCGGCCAACCGCTTCGTCGCCGGATTCATCGGCTCGGTGAATTCCTTCGAAGGCGTGATCGACGAGGATCTGCCCGAGTACGTCACCGTGCGCACCGCCGACTTCCCTGCGCCGATCTATGTCGGCCACGGCATCACCGGTTACGAAGGCCAGCCGGTGGCGTTCGCGCTGCGCCCGGAGAAGGTGCATATCGCCAAGGAAGAGCCCGAGGGCGAAACCAACAAGGCGTTTGGCGTGGTCGAGGACATTGCTTACTTCGGCAGCCACTCGGTCTATCACGTGCGCCTGCCCAGCGGCGCCAAGATCCTGTCCAACTTCGCCAACATGAAGCGCTGGGACAGCGACGGCATCACCTGGAACGACGAAGTCTGGGTGTCCTGGGACGACAACGACGGCGTGGTGCTGACCTCATGAGCGCGACCCGTCCACTCACCAGCGGTTGGCGGCGTTGGCTGCCGGGTGCACGCGCGGGTGTGATCGGCGTGCCCTACCTGTGGCTGCTGCTGTTCTTCGCGATCCCGTTCCTGATCGTGCTGAAGATCTCCTTCGCCAAGATGGCGGTGGCGATGCCGCCGTATACCTCCATCGTGGAATACGTGGACAACGCGTTCACGGTCAATCTCAACCTGGGCAACTACACCGCGCTGTTCACCGACAGCCAGTACGTGGTGGCCTACCTGAGCTCGATCAAGATCGCGGTGATCTCGACCTTGCTGACCCTGCTGATCGGCTACCCGATGGCCTATGTGATCTCGCGCATGTCGCCGTCGGCGCGCAACATCGCGATGATGCTGGTGGTGCTGCCGTCGTGGACCTCGTTCCTGATCCGCGTCTATGCCTGGATCGGCATCCTCGACAGCAATGGCCTGATCAACCGCACGCTGATGAGCATGGGTCTGATCGACGAACCGCTGCGCATCCTCTATACCCCGGTGGCGGCCTATATCGGCATCGTCTATTGCTACCTGCCGTTCATGGTGCTGCCGCTGTACGCCAATCTAGTCAAGCTCGACCATCGCCTGCTGGAGGCCGCCTACGACCTCGGCGCCAAGCCCTGGCAGGCCTTCCTGCGCATCACCTTGCCGCTGTCGCGCAGCGGCATCATCGCCGGCTGCATGCTGGTGATGATCCCGGCGGTGGGTGAATTCGTGATCCCGGAAATGCTGGGTGGCCCGGATACGCTGATGATCGGGCGCGTGCTGTGGGGCGAGTTCTTCAACAACCGCGACTGGCCGCTGGCCTCGGCGGTGGCGATCGTGATGCTGATCCTGCTGCTGATCCCCATCATCATCTTCAACCGGTCCCAGCAGCGTGAGCTGGAAGGGAAGCTGGCATGAGCATGACCCGGCGTAGTTCCTGGTTGGGTTGGAGCATCCTGCTGCTCGGCTTTGCGTTCCTGTACCTGCCGATCCTGTTGTTGATGGTGTATTCGTTCAACTCCTCGCGTCTGGCGACGGTGTGGGCGGGTTTCTCGACGCAGTGGTACGGCGAGCTGTTCCGTGACCGCCAACTGCTGCAGGCGGCGTGGATCAGCATCAAGATCGCGTTCTGGACCGCGAGCGCGGCGATGGTGATCGGCACCATGGCGGCGATGGCGATGACCCGCTTCAAGCGTTTCCCCAGCAAAACCATCTTCGGCGCCCTGGTGACCGCACCACTGGTGATGCCGGAAGTGATCATCGGCCTGTCGATCCTGCTGATGCTGGTGTCGATGGGTGGCCTGTTCGGCCTGCCGTCCAAGGGCGTGGTGGCGATCTGGATCGCGCACGTCACCTTCACCATTTCCTTCGTGACGGTGGTGGTGTCCTCGCGCCTGCAGGAGCTGGACCGCTCGCTGGAGGAAGCAGCGATGGACCTGGGCGCGAACCGGATCAAGGTGTTCTTCCTGATCACCTTGCCGATCATCGCCCCGGCGCTGCTGTCCGGCTGGCTGCTGGCCTTCACCCTGTCGCTGGACGATGTGGTGATTGCCAGCTTCGTTGCCGGCCCCAGCTCGACCACCTTGCCGATGAAGATCTTCGCCTCGGTGCGCATGGGCGTCAGCCCCAAGATCAATGCCCTGGCCACGCTGATGGTGCTTGCGGTGTCGACGGTGGCGGTGCTGGGCTGGTGGATTTCGGCCCGCGCCGAGAAGCGCCGCCAGCGCGACATGCAGCTGGCGCTGCAGGAAAACGGCTGAACAGCAAGGCCCTGTAGTGCCGAGCCATGCTCGGCAACGCCCCATCTGTAGTGCCGAGCCATGCTCGGCAAGGGACGTTACCGGTAAGGCCTCTGCCGAGCATGGCTCGGCACTACAGCGCAGGCGGGTTTTACCTGCGCGCAACACTCGCGGCGCTACCATGCCTGCATTCGTAGCAGGCAGGTGATCCCATGGCGTCGTACCAGACCTTCAATCCTTTCAACGGCGAGATCGTGCGCACGGTCGAGCTGATGGACAGTGCGGCCATCGAGCAGCGTTTGGCGGCTGCCGAAGCTGCGTTCCCGCCGTGGTCAGCGTTGTCGCTGGCGCAGCGGGGCGACTACCTGCGCCGGTTCGCCGCCGCTCTGCGTGCGCGCAAGGACGAGATCCAGCGCACGATGACCGCCGAGATGGGCAAACTGCGCCGCGAAGCCCTGGCCGAGATCGAGAAGAGCGCGGCGGCCTGCGAGTACTACGCCGACCACGCCGCCGATTATCTCAAGCCGCAGCCCATCGCCACCGAGGCGCAGCGCAGCTACGTCACCTACCAGCCCATCGGTTGCGTGATGGCGGTGATGCCGTGGAATTTTCCGATCTGGCAGGTGATCCGCTTCCTCGCGCCGGGTTTGATGGCTGGCAATGTGGCCGTGCTCAAGCACGCCAGCAATGTGCCCGGTTGCGCTGATCTGCTGCGTGCGCTGGCTGTCGACGCTGGCATTCCCGATGGCGTGTTCGATGTGCTGCATATCGACAACGATCAGGCCGCCGATGTGCTGCGTGATCGTCGTATCAAGGCGGTCACCCTGACCGGCAGTGAGCGGGCAGGGCGCTCGATTGCGGCCAACGCGGGTGACCAGTTGAAGAAGTGCGTGATGGAGCTGGGCGGCAGCGACGCCTTCGTGGTGCTGGCCGATGCGGATCTGGACGTGGCGGTGGCAGCCGCGGTGACGTCGCGTTTCGACAATGCGGGCCAGACCTGCATCGCCGCCAAGCGTTTCATCCTGGTCGAGGCGATTGCCGATGCGTTCGTGCAACGGTACATCGAAGGCGCGCAGGCGCGCGTGTATGGCGATCCGCAGGATGAGGCAAGCACGCTCGCGCCGATGGCGCGCGCGGACCTGCGCGATGAGCTGCACAAGCAGGTGCGCGCCAGCGTCGACAAGGGCGCGAAGGTGCTGCTGGGGGGGGCACCGGTAGCTGGCAGCACTGCGGGCTACCAGACGACGATCCTCGACAATGTCGGGCAGGGTATGCCGGCGTATGACGAGGAGCTGTTCGGGCCGGTGGCTGCGATCATCCGGGTCAAGGATGATGCCGAGGCCATACGCGTGGCCAACGACACCAGCTTCGGCCTGGGCGGCAGCGTGTGGACCGCCGATGCGGCACACGGTGAGCAGGTGGCCCTGCAGCTGGAGTGCGGTGCGGCCTTCGTCAACTCGGTGGTGAAAAGCGATGCCCGCCTGCCGTTCGGTGGCACCAAGCGCTCGGGCTTTGGCCGCGAACTGGCCGACCACGGCATCCATGAGTTCATGAACATCAAGACGGTCTATGTGGCCTGATGGTGAGCCCGTACGAGCGGCGTGAGCCGCCAAGCTGGCAATCCATACGCGCCACGAAAACCTGCACTTGCAGTGAGTCGGATTGCGGGCGCTTGAAGGGTTTCGGGCCGTACTGGCTTCGCGGCTTACGCCGCTCCCACATGGGCTGCTGGTAAAGCCCCTGCCGAGCATGGCTCGGCACTACGGATTCAGCTCCCTCCCTTCTGGCTGAAGGCCAAGGGGAGGGTTGGGGAGGGGGTGGGTTTTGCAGCTTCTGATTTTGCGGTGGCTTCGCGGCTTATGGCTCGAGGCCACCCAGTGCCGCTTTAGAAAAAGCGGCGGCACAGCTGCCATCAGCCAAACGGCTGATCGATGGATTTGCTCTGCGGCGTCATCAATGCAGCACCGTCTCCGGTGACGTAGAGAATGTCTTCCAGGCGTACGCCGAAACGATCCGGGATGTAGATGCCCGGCTCGTCGCTGAAGGTCATGCCGGCTTCCAGCAGGTGGCGGTTGCCACGTACCAGATAATCCCATTCGTGCATGTCGATGCCGATACCATGGCCGAGGCGGTGGCTGAAATAGCGGTAGTCCGGGCCATAACCGGCATCGCTGATCACCTTGCGGGCGGCCGCATCCACCTCGCCCATCGCCACGCCCGGGCGTGCGGTGTTCAATGCCGCCGTCTGCGCCTTCAACACGATGTCGAATACCTTGCGGATCTCGTCATCGGGTTGGCCCAGCACCACGGTGCGGGTGATGTCGCTGGTATAGCCGCCGGCGCGGCAGCCGCCATCGAAGATGATCGGCGTGCCTTCGACCAGGTGCTGCGGCTGGTCCGAACCGTGCGGGGAGGCGGTGTACTTGCCGACGTTGACGCTGGCATCGCCCTTCAGGCCGGTGCGGGCATAGGCCATCGCCAGCAGGCCGCTGATGTCCTGTTCGGTCATGCCCGGCTTGAGCGCCTTCCACACTGCCTCGTAGACGGCCAGGGTGGTCTGGTTGGCCAGCTTCATCAGGGCCAGCTCGGCCGGGCTCTTGACCCGGCGGCAGCCCGCTACCACCGGCCAGGCCGGCACCACCCTGGCCTGCGGCAAGGCATCGGCAATGCCCTTGGCACGGAAGTAGGGCACGGCTTCTTCCATGCCCAGCGTGCCGGTGGCATGGCCCATGTCACGTAGTACCCTGGCGACCAGGGCGTAGGGGTCTTCGTCTTCCTGCCAGCCACGCACATCGTTGCCGAGCTTGATCTGCTCCAGCGTACGCACGCGTTCGAATTCGGGGGTGACGTAGACCGGCTCGCCCTTGCGCGGAATGATCACGCCGGTGAGGCGCTCGCTGTCCCACCAATGCATGCCGGTGAAGTAGGTCAGTGAGCTGCCGGCGCCGATGAAGATCGCATCGATGCCGTGGTCGGCCATCAGCCGCTGGGCCTTGGCCACGCGGGCGCTGCGCTCGCCATTGCCGATCGGAACCACCTGGTCGGCCACCGAAGTCAGGCTGCGCATTGACTCTGGCAGGGCATCGCTGTCGCTGGCAGGCGCTTTTGCTGTTGCCAGCTGCGGCAGCGGCAGTGCCGCGGCACCGGCAATGAGCGTGCCGCGCAGGAAGCGGCGGCGGGCGGGAATGGACTGATCGTGCGGCATGAAGGATCTCTCGAAGAATACGTGCGGGCTCAGAGCCAGCCGGAACGTTTGAACAGGCGATACAGCACCACGCAGATCACGCCGACCCCGAGCATCAGCACGGGATAGGCGAAGCGCCCGGCCAACTCCGGCATATGCGCGAAGTTCATGCCGTACCAGCTGGTGACCAAAGTGGGCGCGGCCAGCAGGGCTGCCCAGGCGCCGAGCTGCTTGACCGTCTCGCCTTGTGCCAGGGTCACCAGCGACAGGTTCACGCTCAGCGCGGTGCCCAGCATTTCGCGCAGGGTGTCGATGGCATCGTTGACGCGCGCGGCGTGGTCTTGCACGTCGCGCAGGTAGAGCCGCACTTCTTCGTTGATCAGCTGCGCCTGGTTGCGTTGCAGCTGGGCCAGCGCATCCTGCAGGGGGGCGACGGCCAGGCGCATCTTGTTGAGCTCGCGCTTGAGTTCATACAGGCGGATCACCGTGCGCCGCTTGTAACTGTCGGCGAAGATGTCCTTCTCCAGCACGTCCAGGGTGTCGCGGAAGCTGTCGGTGATCGGCAGGTAGTGATCGACCACGGCATCAAGTACCGAATACAGGCAGAACGAAGGGCCCATCGCCAGAAGTTCCGGCTCCTGCTCCAGCCGTGCGCGCACCGGCGCATACGACAGCGAGGCGCCATGGCGCACCGTCACCAGGAAGCGCGGGCCGAGGAAGGCATGGGTTTCGCCGTAGCGGATGCGCTCATCCACCACCTGCGCGGTGTGCACCACCACGAACAAGGAGTTGCCGTAGGTTTCGATCTTGGGCCGCTGATGCGCCTTGCGGGTGTCTTCGATGGCCAGCGGATGCAGGTTGAATTCTTCCTGCACCTTGTCCAGCACCGCGTCGCTGGGCTCATACAGGCCAACCCAGACAAAACCCTTGGCATCATCGGCCAGTACATCGCTGATGCTGTCCAGGTCCAGGGCGCGCTGGCTGCCGTCGGCACCGTACCAGGTGCAGTTGATCACGCAGGCCGGGTTGGCCTGTACGGGAGTGGGAGTGATGCCGGTTGTCATCCCGGCATCGTGCCTCAGCTGGCCGTCGACGCCAAGCTGCGGCGCCCAAGGATCAGCGCCAGTGCGACATGGATGGGCAGCAGCAGCACGATCCACTGCATGTTGAACTGCGCTTGCAACGACAGCCAATGCAGCGGCAGCGCCAGCAGCGCTATGCCGGTCATCAGCCATAGAACGAGCCGGAACCCGGCGCGTGGGTGGCGCCCGCGCAGCAGGCTCCATGCGCCGGGGATCAGCAACAGTGCCAACGGACTGAGCAGCAGCAGGTTGCGGTTGGCCCATGCAGCCTGATGTTCACTGAAGCCCCACAGGAAGGTGAGCAGGCCACCGGCGACGCCACAGAACAGCCAGAAAGGCAGTGCGAAGGCACCGATCAAGCGTGGCTTGCGACGCGCGGCGTACAGCCCGGCGCCGACCGCCAGGCCAACCAGCAGCCACGGCCACCAGGAACGCTGCTTTTCCTTTGGCTCGGGCGGCAGGCGCTGCGGCAGCAATTCCTGTTCAGCCTGCACCAACGGCCGGCCTTCGCTGTTGCGGGCTTCGCGCAGGCTGTCGGCCAGACGCATCGGCACGAAGGCCTCCTGCCAGCGCGACAGCGGCTGGTCGGCATTCGGGCCCAGGCCCAGGTCGAAGCCCAGCCACATCCACGGCGAGGGCGAGGCCAGTCGCACCGATTCGCTGCGGTAGGTATTGCCGCGCGAGCGGCCGGCCAGCTGCGATTGCAAGGCGCCGCCCATGGCCTGGTCCAGGCTGTCGCGCACCATGGTGGCGCAGTTGGCGGTGAAGTAGTCGTAGCGGTAGCGGGCGTTTTCGGGCTTGGCCCGCTCGGCCAGCGCAGCGGCCAGCGCGCTGGCCTGTGCCGGCGGCAGGTCCAGCCATTGGATGCTGGCGCCACGGCCCACATCGCGGTATTGGGCGAGGTCTTCGTCCAGCGGCAGCGCGACCAGGTAATACATCATCCTGCCACGCATGAAATTGCCGATGAAGTCCGGCTCGGAAGGATCGAAGAAGCCGAAGTTGTACGAGGTGGCCTGGCCGCTGGCCGGGTCCATCACCACCAGCGCGTCGTGGCCGAAACGCTCAAAGAACACTTCGCCCGGCAACATGGTGACAACGCCGATGCGCGGTGCCGGTGGCGGGTTGGAGGGCGTGGCTGGGGCAGCGGCGGGCTGTGCGCTGCTGGCCATGGCGGCCAGCAGCAGGAACAGCATCGCAAACGCGGACAGCAGCCGCGGCAGGCGCAGGGTGATCAATCTTCGTCCTGGGTTTCAGGCGGCAGGATGGTGACGTGGAAGGCCTGTACGCGGCGCGCATCGGCCTTGGCCACGCGGAACACGAAGCGCTCCAGGGTCAGCTCGTCGCCGATTTCCGGAAGGTGGCCCACCGCCTCGGTGACCAGTCCGCCGATGGTGTCGTAGTCGTCATCGGAGAACCCGGCGCCGAAGCGCTCGTTGAAGTCGCCGATGGTGGTGAGTGCGTCCACCACGTAGCGGCCGTCGGCAAGGATGGCGATCTGCGAGGTGTGGTCCTCGGTCTCGTCGTGCTCATCGTCGATCTGGCCGACGATCTGCTCCAGCACGTCCTCGATGGTGACCAGGCCGGCGACACCGCCGTACTCGTCGACCACGATGGCCATGTGGTTGCGCGAGAGCCGGAACTCCTTGAGCAGCACGTTGAGCTTTTTGGACTCGGGGATCAGCACCGCCGGGCGCAGCAGCTCGCGTACGCTGGCATGGCTGTTGTCGGCGACCACGCCGCGCAGCAGGTCCTTGGCCAGCAGGATGCCGAGGATGTCGTCCTTGTTCTCACCATGCACCGGGAAGCGCGAGTGGCCGGATTCGACCACCTGCTTCATCAGCTCGATGAAAGGACACTCCACCGGCAGCGACACCATGTGCGAGCGCGGGATCATCACGTCGCCGACGGTCAGCTCGGCCACCGAAATGGCGCCTTCCATCATCCGCAGGGTGTCTGCGGCGATCAGGCCGTCCTGCTGTGCGGTCTGCAGGGTGGCGACCAGTTCGTCGCGGGTGTGGGGTTCGTTGGAGAACGCCGAACCCAGGCGCTCCAACCAACTGCGTTTCTTTTCGCCGTTCTCCGGCGAGGTGCTACTGTCGTCTTCAGACATCTCTTGATTTGACTGCACCCGGCGTGCCGGGCGTTGTCGGCAAGTCTAGCAGGATGTTTGCCGCGGTCCGCTCAAGTCCCGGCGGTGCCAGGGGTCTGGATGCTGGGAGCGGCTGGGGTGGGATCGGCAGGTGCCTCGGGGCTGGCCGGGGCGGGCGCGGCCTCGGCTGGCTGGTCCAGGCTGTAGGTACAGCCCGCCAGGGTCTTGCCGGGGTGGGATTTGACGTTGGACACGCCCAGTACCACCGATTCGATCAGGGCTTCGCCGGTCTTGGCATCATTGACATCGCGGCTGACCAGCTCGCGCCCGGCCATGAATTTGCCATCGGCGTCATAGCCCACCTCCAGCTCCAGCTGTTTGGCCAGCGGCCGTGGGTCGGCCATGTCGAGGATGGCGAGGATGGTGCCACCGGCCATGGCGACATGGTCGGAGGTATGGCCGAAGACCGTGATGGGCGTGTTCAGCTGGTACTCGGCCATGAACAGGTTGCCTTGCGGCAGCGGTCGCCAGCCCAATGCCACCGCCTTGAGCGGGTCGTTGACGACCGGTGCCAGCGCGGCGAACTCACTGACGCTCTGGCGGCATTCGATCAGGGCGGGCAGATCGATGGTGGACTGGGCGTGGGCCGAGCCGATGGCGACGAGAAACAGTGGGAGCAGGCAGGTTGAGCGCACGGCATTCATTCACGGAAGTTCTGTTGCCGATGATAGCGGCATCGCGGCGGCGCAGATGCTGGCTGGGGCAGTGTCAGGCGGCAAGTCGACACACCGCCCTGGTTGCAGACTCTGCTGGTCCGCTTGGAACATGCACATGTTTCGTGGTTGGCGCCGCCGTGCAGGGATTGCCTGGAATGCCCCTGCCGAGCATGGCTCGGCACTCCCCTTCTGCCCCCTCCCTTGCGCAGCAGAGGAGGGCCGGGGAGGGGTTGGCTTCTGGGTGTTTTGTTGCAGTGCCGGCTTTGCTGCTTTCGCCACTGCGGGTTTGCTTGGGACGCCCCTGCCGAGCATGGCTCGGCACTACCGGTGTCGCTCAGCGCTCGCCCGCATAGGGGTCGCCGATGCCGAGGTCAGCCAGGATCTCGCGCTCCAGCTGCTCCATGGCTTCGGCCTCCTTGTCGTCCTCATGGTCCCAGCCCAGCAGATGCAGCACGCCATGCACGGTGAGGTGGGCGTAGTGCGCGTTCAGGGCCTTGTCCTGTTCCTTGGCTTCGCGGGCCACGACCGGGGCGCAGATCACCAGGTCGCCCAGCAACGGGAATTTCACGCCCTTGGGCAGGCCTTCGGGTACGTCGGCTGGAAAGCTGAGCACATTGGTGGCGTAGTCCTTGCCGCGGTAATGGCGGTTCAGCGACTGGCCTTCCTTGGCATCGACCAGACGGATGGCCAGGTCGGCCTCGCGGATGCGGCCCTTGAGCGCGGCAGCGACCCAGCGACGGAAGCTCACCGCCGCCGGCAGGCCGGCGCGGGGCAGGGCGTAGCTGATGGCTACATCAAGGCGGACAGGGCCCTTGGTCATGGCAGGTTCCAGCAATCAGGCAGTACGGAAGGGCACAGTATCGCGCGCCAGGCGTTTCACTGCGACTTCCATTCGTCGGCGGTGTAGCTGATCTGCACCCTCTCGCTGTCCGCGTCCGACGACGGCAGGCCCGCTTTGTTGGCCGAAGCATGGCAGTTATGGCCTTGATGCACGGTCAACTGCTGGATCATCGCCACTGCGCTGGCTTCCGGTGCTGCGTCCGGAGAAAGCGTGATCGTTGCGTTGGCGCAGTCGCCGATGTTGGTGACCTGCACGGCCGGGATCAATTCCCGCGCCGCGCGGTCGGCAAGCGCATCAAATGCGGCTTGCGGGATGCGTTCTTGTGCGGCGCTGGCACGCAGCTTGAAGAAATAGAGCTGCTTGTAGAAAAGGTAGCCACTGGAATACATCGGCCAGTCGCGTGGTTGCAGGTTCATGCGCAGCTGCAGTTTGCGGCCGGTGATCTGCCCGGCGTCGGCCTGTGCCTTGATGACGGCGGCATCAATGTCATTGGCCGGGGTGGCCCTGGGGGCGCCTGTCTGCAACGGAAAATCGTTGTCCTGCAGTTCCTGCAGCTGGGTGTAGCTGCCTGCGGCCACCGCGTGTTTCAGGTCTTCGCGGAAGGCCGCCATCCCCGCTTCCACGGCGTCCGCCTGGAACATGCGGCCGGCGGGGTAGACATACACGTCAAAACGGATCTCCTGGTGATCCTTCAGTGCATAGCGGAAGCCTGCACCGGAATATTTCTGTTCCGGATCAAAGGAGGCGTCTTCCAGTTCGAACTCACCCACCTGGCGTGGCGCAACCAGATAGCTGGTCTCGACGTAGGGGCGGGCCGCGGCTTTCTTCCCGGCGGCATGTGCCGGCAGGCCGGTAGCCAACAGCAGGATGCAGCCGAGCAGCAGATATGAGCGGAACATGGCACCTCCTGTGCCTTGCGGGAGGTGCCAGTCCAAGCTCACTCGGCGCCGGGTTTGACCTGCTGCAGGTCGCGGCGGTCGTAAGCGTTGACGATGCGCGCCACCAGCGGGTGACGGACCACGTCGCGCGCCTCGAAGAAGGTGAAGCTGACCCCGTCCACATCGCGCAATACCTCGATGGCGTCGCGCAGCCCGGATTTGACGTGCTTGGGCAGGTCGGTCTGGGTCAGGTCACCGGTGACCACGGCGGTGGAGCCGAAGCCCAGGCGGGTCAGGAACATCTTCATCTGCTCGATGGTGGTGTTCTGCGCTTCGTCCAGGATCACGAAGGCATCGTTGAGCGTGCGTCCGCGCATATAGGCCAACGGCGCGATCTCGATGACGTTCTTTTCCAGCAGCTTGGCCACCTTCTCAACGCCCAGCATCTCATACAGGGCGTCGTACAGCGGGCGCAGATAGGGGTCGACCTTCTGGGTCAGGTCGCCGGGCAGGAAACCCAGCTTCTCGCCGGCTTCCACTGCCGGCCGCACCAGGATCAGCCGCTGCACGCGGGATTCGTTCAAGGCCTCCACCGCCATCGCCACGGCCAGGAAGGTCTTGCCGGTGCCGGCCGGGCCGATGCCGAAGTTGATGTCGTGGGTGGTGATCTGGTGCAGGTACTTGGACTGGTTTGCACCGCGCCCACGCACCGTGCCGCGCTTGACCTTGATCGCCACTTCCTGCGGCTCGTAGGCCCGATCAACCACCTGGGCAACGTTGGCCTGATTCAGGCGCAGGTGGATGGCGTGGCTGTCGAACACGGCATCGGCGGCTTCGGCGTACAGGGCCTTGATCAGCTTTTCCGCCTCGGCGGCGGTCTTGCCGGGGCCGCTGACGCGGAAAATGTGACCGCGGTTGGCGATCTCCACGCCCAGCTTCAGCTCGATCTGGCGCAGGTGTTCGTCGAACGGGCCACTGAGATTGGCCAGGCGCTCGTTGTCGGTCGGCTCCAGGGTGAAATCGTGGTGGTGGCTGGTGGTCATGTGATGGCAGCTCGGTTGGCGGCGTCAACGTGGGCCGGCGGCGGCCGGACGGATGCCTGCGGGGGAGGTCGGGGCCAGTTCTCCACAGGGGATGTGGATTTGGCGGCGACGAAGCTGTGGATATCGTGGCGCAGCCCTTGAAATACAAGGGTTGCACCTGGGGTGGTCAAAAAACTGCCATGGCCCGGGTGGGTGTAGCGCAGCCGGACCATGGAGGGTTGTCCTGGCATGGCGGGCAGCCCCGGGGCGCGGGCGCTCCCCGGGGCGACGGATCAGTCCTGGGTCACCACGCGGCCGCGCAGCGAGTTGCTCAGCGCCTCGGTGATCAGTACATCGACGAACTGGCCGACCATGCGCGGGCTGCCGGCGAAGTTGACCGAACGCATGTTCTCGGTCTTGCCGGTGAGCTCGTTGGGGTCCTTGCGCGAGGGGCCTTCGACCAGCACCGACTGCACGCTGCCGACCATTGCCTGCGAGATGCCGGCGGCATGCGCGTTGATATGCGCCTGCAGGCGCGACAGGCGTGCATGCTTGTCGGCTTCGCTGGTGGTGTCCTCCAGGTCGGCGGCGGGGGTGCCCGGGCGGCGCGAATAGATGAAGGAGAAGCTCTGGTCGAAACCCACGTCCTCGATCAGCTTCATGGTCTTGTCGAAGTCGGCGTCGGTCTCGCCGGGGAAGCCGACGATGAAGTCCGAGCTGATCGAGATGTCGGGGCGTACCGCGCGCAGCTTGCGGATCTTGGCCTTGAACTCCAGCGCGGTGTAGCCGCGCTTCATCGCGCTGAGCACACGGTCGCTGCCGGCCTGCACCGGCAGGTGCAGGTAGTTGGCCAGTTTCGGCACGTCGCGGTAGGCGTCCACCAGCGAGTCACTGAACTCCAGCGGGTGCGAGGTGGTGAAGCGGATGCGGCCAATCCCGTCGATCTCGGCCAGGGTGCGGATCAGCAGGCCGAGGTCGGCAATCTCGCCGTCGCCATAGGGGCCGCGGTAGGCGTTGACATTCTGGCCCAGCAGGTTGATCTCGCGCACGCCCTGCTCGGCCAGCTGCGCGCATTCCACCACCACGTCCTCGAACGGGCGGCTGACCTCGGTGCCACGGGTGTAGGGCACCACGCAGAACGAGCAGTACTTGGAGCAGCCTTCCATGATCGAGACGAAGGCCGACGGGCCCTCGGCACGCGGCTCGGGCATGCGGTCGAACTTCTCGATCTCGGGGAAACTGATATCGACCTGCGGCTTGTTCTGCTCGCGGCGGGCGCGGATCAGCTCCGGAAGACGGTGCAGGGTCTGCGGGCCGAACACCAGGTCCACATAGGGCGCACGCTTGACGATGGCTTCGCCTTCCTGCGAGGCGACGCAGCCGCCAACACCGATGATGACGTCACGGCCATTGGCCTTGAGCGCCTTCCAGCGGCCGAGTTGGCTGAATACCTTTTCCTGTGCTTTCTCGCGGATGGAGCAGGTGTTGACCAGCACCACGTCGGCCTCTTCGGGGTTGTCGGTCAGCTCCAGGCCTTCGGCGGCGGCGAGTACGTCGGCCATCTTGGTCGAGTCGTACTCGTTCATCTGGCAGCCGTGGGTCTTGATGTAGAGCTTTCCGCGCGATGGCGAGCCATCGCTGGGCTTGCCGTGCGCGCCGCCGGCAACCGTCGGCCGCTGGCCGGGCAGGGGAATCAATTCAGGTGTGGTCATTTCAACAGTAGGCGCGGCGGGGCCGGCCGTGATCGGCAAGGGGGTAGCTGGCGTCCCGGGCATGGC
>NZ_DLJW01000036.1:0-7768 GCF_002477705.1 Stenotrophomonas sp. UBA7606
AGAACACCGGATTGGCCGGAGTGGCTGTGAAACCGGTGATCGCCTGCGTCATCAATCCCACCAGCACGCCGTTGGTGGCGGACACATTATTAAGTGTCCGGTGGGCATCGTTGCCCACCGCATCTTTCAAACTGCCGCCATTGAGTCCCAGTGCGCCTACTGCAATACCGTCGTCGTCACGGTCACCGCTGGCCACGGCATAAGTGAAGATCAGCGCCGACGTACCGCTGCCCGCGACATAGTTGGCGTACACGGTGCTGCCGCCTACCATCAGGGCCAGCTGCGGCGTCCCGGTTACGACCAGCACTTCGTTGAAGGTGACCACAAAATCCAATGTGCTTCCGGCCTGGTAACGGCCGGCCGCAGGCACGCTCACGGACGTCACCTCCGGTCCGGTCGTATCGACGGTGTAAACCTGCCCACCGGTGAAGCCAGCGTCGATGGCATTGCCCAACATCACTCCCCGGATACCGGTACCACTGGCGTTGAGATCCAGCCGCAGGGTGCCGTTGCCGGAGACATTGCCCACCTGCAATGTATACGTTTCGCCTGCACCCGATACCAATACTGACTGCACCATACCGCTGGCGGTATCGGTCCGCGTCAAACTGAAGTCGCTTGTATCAACGCCGCTGACCGGCTCGGAGAAGTTCACCTGGAAACGCAGGTTGCTGGCATTGCTCGGCGAAGCATCCACGCGGGTGATGGACGTCACGGTGAGCGGCGGCAACACCGTCAGCGAATAGCTCTGGGTCTTCAAGAACGGCGCGTTGCTGCCGATGCTCGAATCCTTCACCTCCACATCAAAGTTGAAGGTGCCCTGTGTCGTTGGCATACCGGACAGCTCACCGGTGGAACTGAGTGTCAACCCGTTCGGCGGTGTTCCAACAAGCGCATAGCGGTAGGGCGCGGCACCACCACTGGCGCTGACAGTCTGGCTGTAACTCGTACCCACCACGGCCGCCGGCAGGGTGGGGGGGCTTACCGTGATGGTGGGTGGCAATACCATCACCGTCACCCGGGCCGGTGTGGAGGTGCCTGCGACGTTGGTAAGGGTATAGGTAAAACTGTCCTGCCCCGCGTACCCCGCTGCCGGAATGTAGGTGAGAGCGTTACCACTGGCTGCGGCGGTGCCGTGACTGGCCGCCGCGGCTACCGCCACGCTGGTGACATGGTTGCTGGTATCGACGGGGATGGAGACGACGCCGCTGTTGTAAGGAACATGCGCCACAGTAATTGCGGCGGCGTTCGGCCTGCTGACATAGGTGAACCGGTCCGCCGCACTGATAGTGCTGGTGCCGCCTGGGGTCGTCACCGTGATATCCACGGTGCCTGCGCTGCCGGCCGGCGACGTGGCGGCGATGGAAGTGGCGCTGTTGACGATAACGTTGACGGCACTCTTGGCGCCAAACGTCACCGCAGTGGCACCGCTGAAATTGGTACCGGTCAGGGTGACGGCCGTACCACCGGCGGCAGGGCCGCTGGCGGGTGAAATGCTGATGATCGCAGGTACAGGGACAGGATCGTCATTTAGAATTGTGCCCACACCCTGCCCGTCAACCGTTGTGGCACCCGACACATCGCTCAGGTTGACGAAGAAGGTTTCATCGGATTCGTAGGCGGCATCGCCATTTACCTTCACGAAAATGGTCGTGCTGGAGCTACCCGCTGGAATAATCATCGTGCCTGAAGCGGCGACGTAGTCGGTGCCCGCTGTTGCGGTGCCATCGGCAGTGGCGTAATCGAAGCTTACGCCACCTGCGCCGGCGGGCTGGTTCAGGCTCACGGTGAAGACAAAGTCCGTCTGGTTTGCATTGCCTTCGTTCAGGCGGACATCGTTTATCGTCAGCGTGGTTGGGTTGGCATTGACGATGGTGCCGGTAGCCGAACTCGGGCTGCCTACGGTGTAACCACTGCCGACGGCCACGCTGACCGTGGCGGTTTCATCTGCCTCTGCGGTGGCATCTGCAACCGGGACAAGGCGCAACGTGATGCTGCTGGCGTTGGCCGGAATGGTTACCGATGCCACATTCCCGCTGTAATCAATGCCAGCGGTGGCGGTGCCGGAAAAAGTCAGGTTCACCGTGGTCGGTGTTGTCAGCGCAACATCGCGGGTGACGGTGTAAACCAACGCCGTGCCGCTATCCTCGCGTACCGCGGCAGGGGAGACCGCAATGCTTACATTCGGCGCGATAGGTATTACCCGATTGCTGGGCCCCACCTGCAAACTGGAGTATCCCGCGCTCATTGCCTGCACATTGAACTCATACGATTTACCCGGGGTCAGTCCTGTAACCACGACGGGGCTGCTATTGCCTTGCGCCATCGCGGTGAAGTCGGTGGACATGACCAGATACGTCACCGTCGTACCGCCGGGCACGTTGGAAGGCGAGAAACTGACTGTGGCCGAACCCACACCGGCAACCGCGGCCACATTACCCGGATCCGACGGCGTGGCATTGGCAAGAATCCAGAACGGCGCAGACGGCGTGGAGACAGTGCCAGCGGCCCATTGATAATGGGTGCCATCGCCTGCCGCGCGCGACATCTGGAACGAAGGCGACACCTGCACCCGGCCCTGCACCATGTCCTCGTCGCTGATCTTGTAGGTGGCCGTGCAAGTGCCGGTGTAGGTGATGGTGCTGCAGTTACTGCTGGCAAACGTACTGGGCGCACCACCGTTGAAGGTAACGCCAGTGATGGGCGTGCTGTTGCTGTCCACGTTGAAGATGAAGGTGATTTCCTGCCCCTTCGCGCTATAGGTGCTGGGGCTGACCGACGTCAAACTCACTGTCTGTGCCATCGCCGGTGCTGCCATGACGGTGACACATAGCAGCACGACGGCGGCTGCCAGCGCGTGGGCAGCACGGTGTAAGGGCTGTGCGTGCAGCAGATGGAGCACGCACGACAGACCGGCGCGAGCGCGCCCGTTGATTTGCTTGAACATATAGCCCCCTGCACCGGTGCGGGACCGGCGTGCCATGCACGCTGCACAGCATTCGCGGCGACATAGGAACACACTGTCGTAAGACCACCGCAAGGGGGGCCGCGCGAGGCGGAAAACCGCCGATTTAGCTGACGCGCATCACATTTTTTGCACTGCTACGACAGAAATCCGCGCAAAACTCAGGACAGGTCCCAGCGGATGGGGGTTTGCCCGTGGCGTTGCAAATAGTCGTTGGTCTGCGAGAAATGGCGGCAGCCGAGGAAGCCGCGATGGGCCGACAACGGCGAGGGATGCGGGGCCTTGAGCACGCGGTGGCGGCGGGTATCGATGACCTTGCCCTTCTGCTGGGCGTAGGCACCCCACAGCAGGAATACCAGGCCCTCGCGCTCACGGTTGAGCACGTCCACCACATGGTCGGTGAAGCCCTCCCAGCCACGCCCCTGGTGCGCGCCGGCCTTGCCCTCCTCCACCGTCAATACGGCGTTGAGCAGCAGTACCCCCTGGCGTGCCCACGGCAGCAGGCAGCCGTGGTCCGGCCGTGGGATGCCCAGGTCGGCCTCGATCTCTTTATAGATGTTGAGCAGCGACGGCGGTACCGGCACCCCCGGCATCACCGAGAAGCTCAAGCCGTGCGCCTGGCCGTAACCGTGGTAGGGGTCCTGGCCCAGCACCACCACCTTCACCTGTTCGAACGGGGTGGTGTTGAAGGCAGCAAATATCTCCGGGCCGGGCGGGAACACCTGCACTCCATCGGCCTTGCGCTTGCGCAGAAAGGCCGACAACTCGCGCATCTCCGGCCGCAGCAGCCAATCACCTATGCGTGCCTTCCAGCTTGCTTCCAGCTGGATGCTGTTGCCGTCCTGGCTCACAGCATCACGGCCGGCTGTGCCATGCGCGCCAGCCGCAGCTGGAACAGCACCTTGGTCACCAGCAGGCGTTCTTCGATGGGTTTCTGCACCAGGTCATTGGCCCCGGACTGCAGCAATGCCGACTGGTTGTGCGGGTTGCCATCACCGGTCATCACCAGTACCGGCAGGCGGCGCTTGCCATAGCCGAAATCGATGCGGATGCGCTCGACCACGTCGCGGCCGCTCAATTCGCCCTTCAGGGTGACGTCGGTCAGCACCAGGTCCACCGGGCGCGTGGTGCGGCCCAGTGATTCAGCGGTGAGCAGCGAGAACGCATCCTCGGCGGTAAGCACATGCACTACGTGCAGCTTGTGCCGCTCCAGCATGCGCTTGGTGGCCTCGGCGACGACGCGGCTGTCCTCGACATACAGCACGGTGGCGTCTTCCACCGGCTCGGGCTGCACATAGCCCCGAATGAAGGTGGCCAGGGCCTCATGCCCCAGGGCCTTGTCGAAATAGTCGGTGACGTACTCGGTGAAACGGCGCTGCTCCAGGTGCTGCTGGGCATCGCCGGAGACCACGATCACCGGCACGTAGGCCTGGCCGGCGGCTTCGCGCACGCTGCGTGCCAGTGCCAGGCCATCGCCATCGGGCAATGCCAGCGAGGTGGTGACCAGGTGCACCGGGCCGTCAGCCAGTGCCTGCCGTGCTTCCTCGATGCTGGCGCAGCCAATCACATCCACATCGGGCAGCTCGCGCTTGAGCACATCGCTGATCAGACGCCGTACCAGTTTGGAACCATCGACCACCATTACCCGCGGGGCATCGCTGATCAGGTGCTTGAGCTCTTGCGTGGCCATGCGTGCCTCAGGTTTCAGTCGGTCGAGTCTGCCTGAGGAAATGGCCGGTAACCAGCCATGCGCCCAACCAGCCCAGTATCGTGGTGGCCACCAGCACCATTGCCGAATGGAATGCATCCAGCCCGTGCAGCACGAACGGGCTGCCATAGCTCTGTGACAGTTCCGCCAGCGGCGCGCGCAGGGCCAGCCCGCAGATGCCGATCAGCCCCAAGGCCACCACACCGGCTCCCAGGCCGTACCAGCCCCCGAGGTAGACGAAGGGGCGGCGGATGAAGCCGTCGCTGGCGCCGAGCAGCTGCAGCACGCCGATCTCCTCGCGCCGGGCCTGGATATCCAGGCGCACGGTATTGCCAACCACCAGCGCCGCACCCAGCCCCAACAGTGCCGACAGCACCTGCACCAGGCGCGCCCCAAAACGCAGCCAACCGTCCAGGCGTTGCCGCCACAGCGCATCATGCTGCACCAGGTCGGCCTCGGGCAGCGCTTCCAGCGACTTGGCCAGGGCCGCGTCATCGCCCTCGGCCGGGGTCACGATCAACAACGTTGGCAGCGGGTTCTCACCGAGGGCATCAATGGCCTCGCCCAGACCCGCGGTCTGGCGCAGTTCGGCCAAGCCCTCGTCGGGGCTGCGCAGCACCACGGCTGCCACTTCCGGGCGCTGGCCAATGGTGGTGGCCAGGGCCTGCGCCGCGGCTGCATCCACGGCGGGCTTGAGGAACAGGTTGATGTCGCGCGATTGCTGCACGCTGCCCGCGAACACCTTGAGGTTGTCCAGGGCGATCGACAGGCCCAGTGGCAGCGCCAGCGCCAGCGCCATCACCGCCACGGTCAAGGCGGTAGCCCACGGCTTGCGTACGGCGCGCCCCAGGCTGAACACGACGCTGTGCAGGTGATGGTTGATCCAGGTGCCCAGCCGCGAGGGCGCGGCCGCTTCAGTATTGGCTGTCTTGCTCATCGTGCTCGTTCACTCCGCCAGATCGTGCGGCGAGATGTCATCGACCAGGCGGCCGTGGTCGAGGATCAACACGCGCTTGCGCATCTGCTTGATCAGCGCCAGGTCATGGCTGACCACCAGCACGCTGGTGCCGCGCGCCGGCAGCTCGGCGAACAGCGCCATGATTTCCGCGGCCAGGGTCGGGTCCAGGTTGCCGGTGGGTTCGTCCGCCACCAATAGTTTGGGCTCGGCCACGATGGCGCGGGCAATACCCACGCGCTGCTGCTCGCCGGCGGACAGTTCGCTGGGCAGCGCCTTCTCGCGATGGCCCAGCCCCATGCGCTCGAGCACCGAACGCACCCGCTTGCTGCTGTCGGCACGGCGGTCACCGCGCAGCAACAGTGGCAGGGCGACATTCTCGCCGATGCTGCGGTCCACCAGCAGGCGATGGTCCTGGTACACCGCGCCCACCTCACGCCGATGCAGGGCGACCTTGCCGCCACGCACCTTGAGCAGGTTGCGCTCACCAAAGATCACCGCGCCACGGCTGGGCCGCTCGCTCAGATGGATCAGCTTGAGCAGGGTGCTCTTGCCGGCACCGGAGTGCCCGGTGACGAACAGCATTTCGCCGCCGGCCACCTCGAAGCTGACATCCAGCAGCGCCTGGTGGCCGCCGGCATATTGTTTGCTGACATTGTCAAAACGCAGGACGTTCATCCTGCCGATTATGCAGGAGCGCGGGCGGGCTGCGGGGGATGCCGATCAGGTGACGGGTTACCTGTAGTGCCGGGCCATGCTCGGCAACAGGCTTTGCCGGCCACGCTGCAGGAGCGGCGTCAGCCGCGAAACGGGGATTGCATCAACCGGCAAAAAGCTCACCCCTCCCCAACCCTCCCTTGCTACGCAAAAGGGAGGGGCTGTAGTGCCGAGCCATGCTCGGCAAGGGGCTTTATCAGCCATCCGGCCGGTGGGAGCAGCGCAAGCCGCGAAGCCGGGATTGCATCAACCGGCAAAAAGCTCGCCCCTCCCCAACCCTCCCCTTTGCTACGCAATGGGAGGGGCTGTAGTGCCGAGCCATGCTCGGCAAGGGGCTTTATCGGTAATGCCCCTGCCGAGCATGGCTCGGCACTACAAGGGCTCGCGGCGATCGCGGCTATCAGCTGCCAGACAACATCCGGCGGATCTTGCGGCCCAGGCGGGTCAGGAACGAATCGCTGTCGTTGCCGCCGCGCATCGACTTGACCTGCAACTGCACCGGGCCATTGCTGGCCACTGCCGGTGCAACGGCGGCGGCTGCCTCGGTACCTTCCACCGGACGGCCGTGACGACGACGGCGACGCTTGCGCGGTGCGCGTTCACCTTCCACTGCCGGGCTGTTGGCAGCATTCGGCGCACCTTCGGCGGCCGGACGCGGCGGCTTGGGCGAGCCGTCGGCATTGCCCGGGGCGCCTTCGCTGCGCGGCTTGCGCGGGCCGCGCGGTTTGCCATCGGCGCTGCGCTCGCCACGGCGTTCGCCGGGCTTGCCACCACTGCGACCACCGCCACGACGGGCTTCGTCAGCGGCCTTCTGCTCGCGGGCTTCGCGGAAGATCGCACCCACGCTCTCGCCTTCCTCACCCTCGGGCAGCGGTGCGCGCTCCGGACGCGGCAGCGCGGTCAGCAGCTCGCTGGTCACCGATTCCACCGGAATCTTCTGCTCGATGTAGGCCTCGATGTCCGGCAGGCTCATCGCGTAGCGCTCGCAGGCGAAGCTGATCGCATCACCCTCTTCGCCCAGACGTGCGGTACGACCGATGCGATGTACGTAGTCTTCGGCGTCAAACGGCAGGTCGTAGTTGTAGACGTACTTGATACCGTCGATATGCAGGCCACGCGCAGCCACGTCGGTGGCCACCAGGATTTCCAGCTGGCCCTTCTGGAAGCGGTTGAGCAGGCTCTCGCGCTTCTTCTGCGGCACGTCGCCGGACAGCACGCCAACGCGATAACCGGCCTTTTCCAGCGCACGTGCAACACGCTCGACGAACACCTTGGTATTGACGAACACCATGGTGCGCGCGCCTTCACTGCGCGACAGCAGGCCGATCAGCAGCGGCAGCTTTTCTTCGTCGGCCGGGAAGTAGATGCGCTGGCGCACGCGCTCGGCGGTGATGCTTTCGGTTTCCACCACCAGCTTCTGCGG
>NZ_DLJW01000017.1:0-42632 GCF_002477705.1 Stenotrophomonas sp. UBA7606
GCAGATCAACCGCGAACAGCACCCCTCCCCAGCCCTCCCCTTGCCTGCGGCAAAGGGAGGGGGTGTAGTGCCGAGCCATGCTCGGCAGAGGACTTGCAGGCAATGTTGCAGGGGCTGCATATGCCGCGAAGCTGGCGTTGCATCCACCGCAGTTCAATCGCGAACAGCACCCCTGCCAATCCTCCCCTTGCCTGCGGCAAAAGGAGGGGCGTAGTGCCGAGCCATGCTCGGCAGGGGCTTTGCACGCAGTGCCGCAGCGCTGAAGCGCGCTTCAGCTCTGCTTGAACAGCTGGCGCTTGCCGGTCAGCGGCTTGTCGTTCGGGGTGAGCTTGGCGACGCCGGGAATCAGGAAGTCCACCGGGCTATGGCCGAAACGGATCTTGGAGGCCAGCCAGAGCGGCATCTTGCCGCGGCCGGTCCAGGTGTTCCACGGGCTTTCGGGGTCGCGGTACTTCGGCGCTACCTTGGGCCCCTTGCGGCGGCGGGGCTTGGCCTTTGCCGCAGAGGTGACCCCTTCGCCGAAGAGTTCCTCGATGGTGTAGCCAGACTTTTGTGCCAGTGCGGTCAGCTGGCGCCGGACCTTGTCCACAGGTTGCCGGCCATTGAGTGCTTTCTGCCTTTCCTTGGCGTCACGGATGAGGGTGGTCAGCTCGCGGAGCGAGAGAGGATTAAGGTCGATACTCATGGCCCTAGGGTTGTTTCTGAGGGCTGGGGTGTCAAGCGGAACAGCCAGGGGGACCCCGGTCCGGAACCGGGTTTCGGAACGGAATCCACGCTGTCCCCGCCTTTTGCTGCCGGTTCTGCTTTCGATCAGGAAGTTTCAAGGCATAGGCGCCAAACGTGTTGCCGATGAAGCCGCCTGCCGTGTCGGCGCTGAGCAGGCTGGCATCCAGGTCGCCGCCGATGCGCTGCCATTGATCAGGGCGGGGGGCGAACCAGGCCTGCGCCTTGGGGCCGTCCAGTACCAGGCGCAGGCCGACGGTGTTGGTGTCGGCAGCCAGCGGCACCGCCGCCAGCAGGCGACCGGTTGCCGGATCCTGGTCGCCGGCGCGCAGGTACAGGGCGAGCATGCGCTTGCCGCCACGTGCCTGCAGGCCCAGTACATAGTGATAGCGCTCGTTCTGTAGGAGCACCAGCCCGGCCAGTTCGTTGTTTGCCACGCTGGCGGCGTCCAGCTGCAGTTCCAGGGTGGCGGCGTGGTGCTGCAGGCGATGCGCCAGGTAGTGCGCCTGACCGCCGCTCTCCAAGGTTCCCAGCGCGGTATCGCCTGCCTGCAGTTGCAGGCCCTTGGCGCCGGTGCTGAACCATGCCGACTGTGGCGGGTGCAGGGTCAGCCATTGCGGGGGCAGGGTGGTGGCGGTGAAATCCTGTGTCCAGCTGAAGGCGGCACTGTCGCGTGGTGGCAGCGGCATGTCGGCGACGATGGGGCGGGGCAGCTGCGTGGGCAACCTGGCGCCGCGCGGCAGTACCTGCGGCCAGCCATCGTGCCACTGCACCGGCAGCAGGAAGGTTTCGCGGCCCAGGTTGTACTGGTTGCCGCGATAAGGGCGGGTGGCCAGGAACACCGTCCACCAACTGCCATCGGCCAGCTGCACGAACTGGGCGTGGCCGGCCGATGTCACCGGCTGCGGGCGATTGGGGTCGAGATCGCGTTGGGTCAGCACCGGGTTGGCCGGGCCGGGCTGGTAGGGGCCGGCCAGCTGGCGGCTGCGCCAGATCATCTGCGCGTGCTGCTCACCGGTGCCGCCTTCGGCGGCGGTCAGGTAATACCAGCCGTCATGCTTGAAGATGTGCGGGCCCTCGATGTGCTCGGGCCTGCTGGCCGGGTCGGCGCCGCCATCCACCAGCAGGCGGCGTGCGCCGATGGCCTTGCCGCTGGCCAGATCAATCTGCTGCAGCCAGATCGCGCGGTGGCCGTCGTAGCGCAGCTCGCCATCGGGGACGTCGTTGTGCACCACCCAGGTGCTGCCGTCCTCGTCGAACACCAGCGACGGGTCGATGCCGCGCACCTGCAGCCATACCGGATCGGACCAGGGGCCGGCGGGGTCCTTGGCGTGGACCAGGAAGTTGCCACCGTCGCAGTAGAAGCAGGTGTTGACGATGTAGAAGGTGTCGCCGTGGTGGCTGATGGAGGCGGCGAACAGGCCACGGGTCAGCTCGTCCTTGCCGTAGTTGATCTGGCCCGGGCGGTCGATGGCGTTGCCGATCTGCGTCCAGTTGACCAGGTCACGGCTGTGGTGGATCGGCAGGCCCGGGAAATAGCCGAACGTGGAATTGACCAGATAGAAGTCGTCGCCCACCCGCACCAGCGACGGGTCGGGGTAGAAGCCGGGAACGATGGGGTTGCGGAAGTTGCCCGGCTGCAATGGTGGCTGTGCGTCGTCGCCGTGGTAGCTGATCGCATGGATCAATACGTCGGCCGAGGCCGGCGCGGAAAGCGCGGATGCCAGGCAAAGGAGCAGCAGGGGCCAGGGTCTGGGTGAACGCATGCAGTGCTCCTTGTTCTTGCGGGCAAGGGGATGCGGGTCCGCCAGCTCCCGGCACGGGCCCGCTGCCATGGTGGGAAGGCTATGCGCGGTGCTGCCACAGCGCATGCATGCCGCGCGCGGCCAGGTCCTCGGGGTGGCGTTGCACGCCCACGCCCCAGGCGGTCAATGCCTGCGCATACAAGGCCAGCAGGCGGTCGTTGCCGATCAGATGCACCTGCGACAGGCGCGGGGTGTGCTCGAGTACGCCGCTGGCCAGGATCTCGTGACCGATCAACAGGCCCGACAGATACGACGGCAGCGCGCTGCCTTCCATCTGGTTGAACAGCCCCAGCGTGCGCACACCAAACAGATGGTGCAGCAGGCCGCCACCTTGGCGGCTGCGCTTGAGGCCGGTCTCGAAGGCCCAGGCGTCGAAGCGGCTGTCATCGGCAGGCATCAGTTTGCCGAGCAGGCTGTGGTTGCGCAGCACGGCATACAGTTCGCCGGTCATCGCCGTGCTCAGGCGCTGGATGCGGCCGTTGGCAATGGCCACCCACTTGCTGTGCGTACCGGGCAGGCACACCACGTGGTTGCCGCGCGGCAGCACCGCCAGCAGGGCGGCGAGCTGTGTTTCCTCACCGCGCATCACATCGGGCACGGCGTCGTTACCGGTGTCGCTGATGCCCGGCACGATCCACAGCGTGCGCTCGGCCAGCGTGGGGGCCTGCAGGGGCACCAGTGCGCCGGCAAGTTCGTCGATGCCGGTGGGGCAGGGCAGGTAGGGCACTTCGCGCCAGCCACCGCGGCTGCCCACCATGCCGGACAGCAGGATCAGTGCATCGTCCCAGCCTGCGATCTCCCGCGCCAATACTGCTTCGAACTGGCCGGCGCTGGCCTGCAGGCCCTGCTCGCTGCGGCGCCGCTCATAGACATGCCCTTCGGCATCCAGCCGGTACAGGCGCAGGCTGCTGGTGCCCCAGTCGACGGCGATCATGGCAGCTGCACCCGATCAACCCGCGCGCTTACGCCGCGCAAAGGCAGTTTGAAAACAGCGCCGGCAAGGGGCTGCTGTGCCAGCGCGGCGTCGTCCAGGCCGATGCGGGCGCTGGTGATGTACAACGCATCGCGGCCCAGCACGCAGCACGAGGCATGGCGGGCAGGCAGCAGCACCTGCGCCACGACGTCGCCGTTGTCGGTGTAACGCATGATCCGACCGGCGCCCCAGTGCGCATTCCAGAGATGGCCATCGTCATCGACCACCGCACCATCGGGTTCGATGCCCGGTTCGGCCAGCGTCGCAAATACCTCCACCTGCCCGGTGTGGGCATTGGCGGCACTGTAAGGCGCGCTCAGCAGGCGGCCATCGGGTGAATCACAGAAGTAGATGCGCTCGCCCCGCGGACTGAAGCAGATGGCATTGGGAATGGCGGCCGAGGGCAGGGGCAGCGGACGCAGGCCGTGGGCTGCGCTCCACTGGTAATAGCGGCCGGCACGGCGGCTGTCGGTATGCTCGCTTTTGGTGCCGAACACGAAGTTGCCATGGCGATCGACGCGGCCGTCGTTGATACGGGTGTGCGCGTCGTCGGTTTCTACCGGGCACAGCAGCTGCAGCGGCAGTTCATCCTGCTGCAGCGCGGCCTCGGGGTCGGCGGCATACAGGCCCTTGGCCAGGCCCAACAGCAGGCGGCCATCGGTGGCCAGGGCAAGGCAGCCCAGCGCCGCGGGCAGCTGCCAATACCGGCTGCGGTTGCTGTCCAGGTCGTGGCGCCACAAGTGGCCGGCAAGGATGTCCGTCCAGTACAGCACGTTGCGGCGATCACACCACAGGATGCCTTCACCCAGGCTGCAGCGGCTGTCCACCAGCAACTGCGCGGTGCTTGTCGTTACGTCCACTTCCACGTTGGCCGCACTCACCATTCGGCAACACTGCCGTCGCTGTGGCGCCACAGCGGGTTGCGCCAGCGCGGCGGTTGCCTGCTGGCTTCGACCAGGCGCGCCTCGTCTATCTCCACGCCCAGGCCGGGTTTGGGCAGGGCGGCAATGCAGCCCTGTGCATCACAGGCAAAATCGTCCTTGTTGATCACGTAATCCAGCAGGTCGGCACCCTCGTTGTAGTGGATGCCGATGCTCTGCTCCTGCAGCACCGCGTTGTGGGCGACAAAATCCACCTGCAGGCACGCAGCCAGCGCCACCGGGCCCAGCGGGCAGTGCGGGGCCAGTGCCACATCGTGGGCTTCGGCCATGGCGGCGATCCTGTGGCACTCGCTGATGCCGCCGGCATGCGACAGGTCCGGCTGCAGGATGGACAGGCCACCGGCGGCCAGCACCGGCTTGAACTCGGTACGCGAATACATGCGCTCGCCCGCGGCCAGCGGAATGCTGCTGACTTCCGACAGCGGGCGGTAATACTCCCATTGCTCCGGCAGCACCGGTTCCTCAACGAACAAGGGGCGGTAGGGCGCCAGCTCCTTCAGCAGCACGCGTGCCATCGGTGCGCTGACCCGGCCGTGGAAATCGATGCCGAAGTCGACCGTGTTGCCAAGTGCTTCGCGGATGGTGGCGACCTTTTCGATGGCCGCATCGACGGCGCGTGGGCTGTCGATCAGCTTCAGCTCTTCGGTGCCGTTGAACTTGAAGGTGTCGTAACCCAGGCCCTGGTAGTGACGCATCTGCGCCACGATGTCGGCGGGGCGGTCGCCGCCTACCCAGCGGTAGGTCTTCATGCGGTCACGCACCAGGCCGCCGAGCAGCTGGTAGACCGGAACGCCCAGGGCCTTGCCCTTGATGTCCCACAAGGCCTGGTCGATGCCGGCGATGGCGCTCATCAGGATCGCACCGCCACGGTAGAAACCACCGCGGTACAGCACCTGCCACAGGTCGTTGATGCGGGCCGGGTCCTTGCCGATCAAGTAGTCGCCCAGCTCATGCACGGCCGCTTCCACGGTGGCGGCGCGGCCCTCGATCACCGGTTCGCCCCAGCCGCTGATGCCCTCGTCGGTCTCGATCTTGAGGAACAACCAGCGCGGCGCGGCCTGGTAGGTGGTCAGACGCACGATCTTCATGCCGAGTAGTCCAGATAGGCCTGGCGGAAGGCACGCGCGTGCTCGCGCGTGGTCTGCACCGACTGGCCGGGTTGATAAAGGTCACCGCCGGTGCCCGCACCCTGACAACCAGCGGAAAGATAGCTGGCCAGGGTGGTGGGGGAGACGCCACCGACGGCGAAAAGGGGAACGGGCGGCAGCACGCTGCGCAGGGCGCGCACCAGGGCCGGGCCGTGGATGGAGGCAGGGAACAGCTTGAGCAGCTGCGCACCTGCGCGCAGTGCCTGGAATGCTTCACTGGCGGTGGCGAAACCGGCTGCCACCAGCAGCCCTTCGGCGACTGCACGCTGGATCAGCTGCGGGTCGGTATTGGGGGTGACCATCAAGCGCCCACCGCTGCGCAGCAGCGCATCGATATGCGCCGGCTGCACCACCGTGCCGGCGCCGATGCAGGCGTGCTGGCCGTGGCGGCGCACGCTGCGTTGCACACTCTGCTCCCAGTCCGGCGAGTTGGTCGGGATTTCGATGGCATCGAAACCTTCCTCGACCAGCGCATCCACGTGCGCGTCCACCTCGGCAGGGGTGATGCCGCGCAGAATGGCGATCAAGGGCAACTGGAAGGGCAGGGTAGTCATGTCAGTCGTGGTACACCTGTGAGCGGCCGCCATCGATCAGGATGTCGGTGGCGTTGATGAAGCGCGCTTCGTCGCTGGCCAGGAACAGGGCGGTATAGGCCACTTCTTCCGGCGTACCGATGCGGCGGGGGGGCAGCAGGGCGGTCTGGCGCTCACGGGCACCGGGCTCGCGCTCGAACCATGCCTCGATACGTGGCACCAGGATCAGCCCGGGCGAGATCGAGTTCACGCGGATGCCGTGCGCGGCGTATTCAATGCCCAGCGAGCGGGTCATGCCGATCAAGGCATGCTTGGCCACCGGGTAGGGGAATGCGCCGGGGATGATCTTGTGCCCGTGCACCGAGGCGATGTTGACGATGGCGCCGGCCTGCTGCGCCACCATGCCTGGCAGCACCGCGCGGCACAGCCGCCAGGCGCCGTCCAGGTTCAGCGCGAAGCAGCGCTGCCACTGTTCCTCCTGCAGTTGCAGGGGGTCGGAAAATACATCGGCACCGGCATTGTTGACCAGCACGTCGATGCGGCCGTGGCGGGCCAGGATGCCGTCGATGGCCGCCTGCATCGCCGGGCCGTCGGTGATGTCACCCTGCAGCAGTTCGACGCCGTCGATGCTGGCCGGGTGCAGGTCGATGCCCACCACCTGCGCCCCTTCGCGGGTAAACAGCCGGGCAATGGCGGCGCCTATGCCGCTGGCGGCACCGGTGACCACGGCCAGCTTGCCGGCCAGGCGACCGCTCATCGGCGGCCTCCCGCCAGTCTGGTGTTGCCGCGCGTGTCCCGGCCTGCGCGGTTGGCGCCGGCTGGCAATGCTGCCCTCATCCCGTTCTCCCGTTGGCGTTCTGTCGTTGCCGGCCCTGCAGCCGGGGGGCGGCAGGGGCGGTGACGGAAGCGTGGCATAGCCTTGCGTGAGAACCTATGCGCGACAAATGAAATTTTTGTCGTAATGTATTCGCTGGGCGAATAGCTACTCAGCCGAGGGGATCGGCACGCATGGTTCAACCCACCACCGGCTGGTTCAATGCCACCCGTTTGAAGACCCGCCACCTGTTGCTGCTGCTGCACCTGTACGAGCAGCGCTCGGTGCTGCGCGCGGCCGAGGCCGCCAACATGACCCAGCCGGCCGCGTCCAAGCTGTTGGCGGAAATGGAGGACCTGCTGGGCGTGCCCTTGTTCGAGCGGCACGCGCGCGGAGTGGAGCCGACCTGGTACGGGCAGGTCCTTATCCGCCGTGCGCGCTCGGCGCTGTCGGAGATCGGCCGCGCCCAGGACGAGATCGCCGCGCTGCGCAGTGGCCGCACCGGCCAGGCAGCCATTGGCACCGTGGTCAACCCCGGCACCAACCTGGTGCCGCAGGCGGTGGCCGCGCTCAAGCGCGACTTCCCCGACATCCTGATCCGGATCGAGATGGACTACAGCCGCCCGCTGGTGGCCAAGCTGCTCGATGGCCAGTTGGACATCGTGGTCGGCCGCATCATGGGCGCCGAGGGCAGCAGCGAGCTGGAGTTCGAACCGTTGGCCGACGAGCCGCATTCGGTGATCGTGCGTGCGGGGCATCCGCTGGCCGGGCGCAGCCGGGTCAGCTACGGCGACCTGGTCGAGCACGGCTGGATCATGCCGCCGGACGGCAGCGTGCTGCGCTCACGGCTGGACGCGGTGTTCCTGGAGCATGGCCTGGTGCCGCCGCAGAACATCGTCGAGACCACCTCGCTGCCGGTCACCATCCACCTGCTGCGCCACAGCGACCTGCTGACCGCCTTGCCGGCCGAGTCGGTGGCGCCCTACCTGCAGACCGGGCAGATGCTGGTGCTGCCGATCGCGCTGGACGTGCGCATGGAGTTCTTCGGCATCATCCGCCGCCGTGACCAACTGTTGTCGCCGGGTGCCGAGCGCGTGCTGGAGGCCCTGCGGCAGACCGCGCGGAGGTTGTACCCGCCGGCCGGCTGAAGCGGGGTATTCGCTTCCGATATACATCCTGCGCATTTTTTCATTGGTCGGGAATGAGTACCCCCGCCTATGCTCGCCGCCGTGGCTGTCATTGGTCACCGGTATCAGGGCCATGGCCTGCGTGCGCCAAGGGGGGCATGCGGCTCCATCGGCAAAGGATGTGGAGTGCGGTAAGTCGAGTGCCCGGTTGTGGCTGGGTGCTTTGGTACGCGGTTTTCAACCTGCTTCACCTGGTGCCAAAGGCGCAACGACGTCGGTGCTGGGACAACTCAATCGTCGCCATGTGTCCTGGGAGGGAACACTCATGTCAACGTTCCAGAGCCGCCTTACGGTGGCCAATAGCGCGCGTCGCCGCGCCGGTACTGGTCTGCACCCCACTGTCCTTGCGCTGAGCGTGGCGCTGCTGCTGTCGGCCGCCGCTCAAGCACAGGATGCCACCACCACTCCGAAGGCCACCGACCTGGATACGGTCGAAGTCACCGGTACCCGCGGCAGCCTGACCAAGGCCCAGATCATCAAGGAACAGTCCGACCAGATCGTTGATTCGATCGTGGCCGAGGACATCGGCAAGCTGCCCGACAACAACGTTGCCGAAGCACTGCAGCGCATCACCGGCGTGCAGATCACCCGCAACAAGGGCGAAGGCAGCGGCATCATGGTGCGCGGCCTCACCCAGGTGCGCAGCGAGCTCAACGGCCGCGATATCTTCACCGCCAACGCCGGCCGTGCATTGAGCTGGGAAGACGTGCCAGCCGAACTGCTCGGTGGCGTGGACGTCTACAAGAACCCCAGCGCGGAGATGATCGAAGGCGGCCTCGGTGGCCTGGTCAACCTGCGCACGCGCATGCCCTTCGACCAGGACGGCATGAAGGTCTCCGGCAGCTTCACTCTCAACAAGTGGGACCTGCGCGACTCGCTGCAGCCCTCGGCATCCATCCTGTTCTCCAACCGCTGGAACACCGACGCCGGTGAATTCGGCGTGCTGTTCAACGTTGCCCACCAGGAAGGCCAGTACCGCGAAGACCGCATCAACATGGGCAGCTACCTGTCCTATGACGATGTGCCCGGCTACGAAGGCCAGAGCGTTGTCATTCCCAGCGAAGTCGGCATGTACAGCCACTTCGGTGACCGTGAGCGTGACGGCCAGTACGTGGCGCTGCATTGGAAGCCGAACGACGACGTCGAGATCTACGGCACCGTGCTGCGCTCGGACTACAAGTTCCGCAACCGCGAATACAGCGTGCGCGTGGGCAACCTCAACAACAACACCCAGGACCTGGTGAACTGGTCCAACAACGGCTGGGGCTTCGTTTCGCCGAGCATCCCGGGCTATGAAGCGTTCAACGACCCGTTCGGCTTCGACGGCAACGGCGAGTTCCAGCACGGCACCTTCAACAATGCGCTGATCACCACCACCGCGCGCATGGACTGGCGCAACTCGGTGACCACCGACTATGCGCTGGGCGGCAAGTGGCAGGTCAATGACAACCTGCACCTGTCCACCGACTTCCAGTACATCGATGCCACCACCGAGAGCGTCAACTACTGGGTGGACCTGCTCGCCGGCCAGGTGGATCCGGATGACTGGCGTGGCTGGTCCGGCCTGTACGGCGTGCCGCCGGTGCGCGTGGACATGAGTGGCCGCTATCCGTCGGTGACCGTCCTGGACCGCGAGACCGGCCAGCCGATCAATGGCTATATGAGTGACATCAGCAACTACGGTGGCTGGTACTCGCACCTGGACAAGCGTGACAACAACGACGCCGACCAGTTCTCCTGGCGCGCCGACCTGCGCTGGGATTTCCTCGACAGCGACCTGCTCAACGACCTGCGCATGGGCGTGCGTTACACCGACCGCAGCGCCATCACCCGCAGCTCGGGCTGGAACTGGCAGAAGATCGCACCGGCCGGTACCGACAATGCCTGGGGCAGCTTCACCCCGGCGCCGTTCGGCGACTATCCCGATGCCTGCTACCGGCTGTTCCCGTTCAGTGACCACTTCCGTGGCAACAGCGGGCTGCCGACCGGCTACGTTGCCTGCGACGAGATGGTCGCCGACTACGAGAACACCGTGCGCATGTTCGGCCACGAGCCGATCGCCTACAACCCGATCACCGACATCCGCGAGTACACCGAGAAGACCTACGCCGCATACGCGATGCTGCGCCTGGGCAACGACTCGGCGCGCTTCCCGTGGGACGTCAATGTCGGCGCGCGCGTCGTGCGCACCGAAACCACGGTCAACGGTTATGAGCTGGCGCAGAATTCGGCCACCAATGACACCAACCAGGTCAACGCCAAGCACTCCTACACGGACGTGCTGCCGAGCCTGAACTTCCGCATATTCCTGACCGACAACCTGCAGTGGCGCGTGGCCGCTTCGCGGGCGATGTCGCGCCCGGACTTCAATCTGATGGACCCCTACGTCTATCTCAACGACACGTTCTTCGACTTCAACACCGGTGGCGTCTCCTACGCCAGCCGCGGTAATCCGAACCTGGACCCGATGTATTCCAACCAGTTCGATACCTCGCTGGAGTGGTACTTCGGCCTGGGCTCGATGATCTACGGCACCGCGTTCTACAAGCAGGTTGACGGCTTCTACTACTACGACACGATCGCCGCCAACTACTTCGATCCGAACTTCGACATGCCGCTGGAAGGTTCCACCACTGGTGAGACCCGTCCATGCGTGAGCATGGAGTGCGTGCGCGAGTTCCAGCTGCAGACCCGCGCCAATGGTCAGGATGGCAAGATCAAGGGCTTCGAAGTTGGTTACCGCCAGTTCTTCACCTTCCTGCCGGGCGCGCTGGACGGCCTGGGCTTCGAGGCCAACTACACCTACGTGGATAGCAAGGCGCCGGCACCGGATGCCGCCAGCACCGACGGCATCGAGATTTCCTACCTGCCGTTGGAAGGCCTGTCCAAGAAGAGCTACAACGTGGTGCTGATGTACGAAAAGGAACGTGTGTCGTTCCGTGCCGCCTACAACTGGCGTGATACCTGGCTGGTCACCACGCGGCCGCCGAACGCCGGCCACGTGCCGCAGTACCACGACGCAACCGGCCAGCTGGATGCCTCGCTGCGCATCAACCTCAACAAGATATGGTCGGTGACCCTGGATGGCACCAACCTGCTGGACGAGGTGCGCTCGGATTACTACGGCAGCAGCAGCCGTCCCAACGGCTGGTACGTCAATGATCGTCGTTATGGATTGAGCATCCGGGCCAACCTGGATCTTTGAACGGAGGTGCGGTGATGGCAGGTGTCGGGCGCTTCACTACAGGTGGTACGCAGCAACACGCGGCCACGGGCGCCGGGCTTCTGCGGCGGTGGATGCTGGCGGCGGCGATGCTGCTGCCAGCGACGGTCGCGCTGTCCGCACCCGCGGTGGCGCCAGCGGAGTACCAGTGGCACAACGTCGCCATCGGCGGCGGCGGCTTCGTAACCGGGCTGGTCTTCCACCCGCAGCAACAGGGGCTGCAGTACGCGCGCACCGATATCGGTGGCGCGTACCGTTGGGAGCCGGCGCAGCAGCGCTGGCAACCGTTGCTGGATTGGATGGATGCCAGCGACCAGGGCCGCTTCGGCGTGGAAAGCATGGCCGTTGATCCGGCCGATCCCGATCGCCTGTACATGGCGGTGGGTACCTATCTGCATGCGCGTGGCAGCAATGGCGTGATCCTGCGTTCGAGCGACCGCGGGCAGAGTTTCCAGCGCACCGAACTGCCGTTCAAGATGGGCGGCAATGAACTTGGCCGCGCCAATGGAGAGCGCCTGGCGGTGGACCCGAACGACGGCAAGGTGCTGCTGTTTGGCACCCGTGCAAACGGCGTCTGGCGCAGCGGCGACGGAGGCATCAGCTGGAGCGAGTTGAAGTCGTTTCCGGCAATCGCCAAATCCTCGGCGGCCACGGCACCGAGCTGGAACGGTGCGCAGGCCATCGGCGTGGCCTTCATCAGTTTCGAACCAGACAGCAAGGGGGGCGACGGTGCATCGCGCACGGTATACGCCGGCGTCTCCACCCAGCAGACCGCGCTGTACCGCTCCGACGATGCAGGCAGCAGCTGGCAGGCAGTGCCGGGCCAGCCGACCGGCTTGCGCCCCAACCACATGGTGCGCGACAGCCTGGGCCGCTGGTTGCTGAGCTACGGCGACCAGCCCGGCCCCAACACCATGAACAACGGTGCGCTGTGGCGCTTTGATCCGCGCGACGGTGCATGGACCGACATCACCCCGGCACCGCAGTCCAGCGACCTGCAGGGCGATGGTTTTGGCTGGGGTGCGGTGGCGGTGGACCCGCAGGACCCGCAGCGCATTGTCGCCAGCACCTTCAACCGCTTTGCGCCGCACGATGACATCTTCCGCAGCGTCGATGGCGGCCGCAGCTGGACTGCCTTGTCCACACGTGCCGACTTCGATCATTCGTATGCGCCGTGGACCGCGGAGGCGCGGCCGCATTGGATCGGCGTGCTGGCCATTGACCCGCACGATGCCGGCCACCTGCAGTTCGTCACCGGCTACGGCATCTGGGATACGCGCGACCTGCGCAGCTTCGACGAAGGCAAGCGCCTGACCTGGCGTTTCCCGCTGGCCGGTTTCGAGGAGACCGTTCCGCTGGCGCTGGTCAGCCCGCCGCAGGGTGCGCATCTGGTCAGTGGCCTGGGCGACATCGACGGCTTCGTGCATGACGATCTGGACACACCGCAGCAGCGGTTTGCCGGCGTGCGCTTCTCCAATACCGAAAGCCTTGCCTATGCCGGGCAGGCACCGCAGCTGATGGTGCGTACCGGCTACTTCCATGACCGCCCCGAAGGCGCGGTGCGTGCGGCCTGGTCGAAGGATGGCGGCCGCAGCTGGACGGCATTCGCGCACGAACCGCCCGATGGCGAGGGTGCGGGCCGCATCACCCTGGCCGCCGATGGCAAGCGGGTGATCTGGCAGACCCGTAATGGCGGCCATTGGCTCAGTGCCGATTTCGGCGGCCGTTGGCAGGCGGTGAAAGGCCTGCCGAAGAATGCGGTGGTGGAAGCGGACAAGCGGGAGGCCGGCGTGTACTACGGCTTCGATCCGGTCAGCGGCGCGCTGTATGTCAGTGGCGACGGCGGCGTGGAATTCCGTCAGGCCGAGGCCGGCGTCGGGGCGGTGGGTGATTGGTTCCGTGCCGAGATCCGACCGAATCCGTGGCAGGCCGGTGAGGCCTGGGTTGCCGCTGGTTGGCGAGGCCTGTTGCACTGGTCGCCGGGCAAGCTGCGTCGAGTGGAAGGCCTGGACAACGTGTTTTCGGTCGGGCTGGGCAAGCCGCTCAAGGACGGTGACACGCCGGTGCTGTTCGCATTCGGCGAGATGGCCGGCAAGCGTGGCCTGTACCGCTCGGACAACGGTGGCCGCCGCTGGACCCGCATCGACAACGACGCGCAGCGCTTTGGCGGCGTGATCCGTCACGTCACCGGTGATACGCGTATTCCCGGCCGCGTCTATTTCGGCACCGAAGGCCGTGGCATCTGGTACGGAGAATCGAATTGAAACCGTTGTTCGCAGTGATTGGCCTGGCAGCGCTTGCCAGCAGTGCACAGGCAGTTGAGCTGCCGCGCGTGTTCGCCGACGGCATGGTGCTGCAGCGTGACCAGCCCGTGCCTGTATGGGGCAAGGCGGCACCGGGTGCACAGGTACGCATCGATTTCGCGGGCAGACAGGTGACGGTGAAGGCCGCTGCCGACGGCAACTGGCGTGCACCGTTGGCCGCGCTACCGGCTGGCGGCCCGTATGTGCTGAGCATCGACGACAAGGCTGCGCCAAAGCAGTTGCATGACGTCTACGTCGGTGAAGTGTGGCTGGCCTCGGGCCAGTCCAACATGGAATGGCCACTGGCCCAGACCGATGGCGCCGAGGCAGCGATAGCAGCTGCCAATGATCCGCTGATCCGCCATTTCAAGATTCCCAAGTCGTGGGCTGGCGCACCGCAGTGGCAGCTCACTGGCGGTGACTGGCGGCAGGCAACGCCGCGTACCGCCGGCGACTTTTCGGCTGTGGCCTATTACTTCGCGCAGCAGCTGCGCGCGCGCACCGGTGTAGCGGTCGGCATCATCGACAGCACCTGGGGCGGCAGCACCATCGAAGCATGGACCGACGCAGCAACGCAGGGCCTGGACAGCGCCGCACTGGCCGCGCAGGCGGCCGCACTGCGCGACGCCGATGCCAAGGCCTTGCAGGTAACCCACGCCAACCTCGCGCGCTGGCCGCAGCTGCCGGCCGATGCCAGCCACTGGCATGAGGCTGATGTCGATGCGGCGCAGTGGACCACCATCACTGTCCCCGGCCTGTGGGAAAGCCAGGGCTGGAATGGCATGGACGGCGTTGCCTGGTACCGCGCCAGCTTCCGCCTCAGCGCCGATGAAGCTGCCAGGGGCGTGACCCTGGGCGTTGGCCGCATCGACGACAGTGATACCACCTGGGTCAACGGCCAGCAGGTTGGCGAAACCAAGTTGCAGTACAACCTGGCGCGTCGCTACAGCGTGCCCGCGTCCGCTTTGCATGCCGGCCTCAACCATGTCGCGGTGCGCGTGCAGGACTTCGGTGGCGGTGGTGGCATCCACGGCGAGGCCAGCGAAGTGTTCGTACAGCCGCAGGGCGCGGCCGCGCGTGCGCTGGATGGCTGGAGCTTCCGCGTCGAGAGCGCACAGGTCGCGCTGGTCGATGACAAGAACCAGCACCCAACCCTGCTCTACAACGCGATGATCCATCCACTGCAGGACTACGGCGTGCGTGGCGTGCTCTGGTACCAGGGCGAATCCAACGCCAACACCCTGCCGCAGGCACAGAAGTACCGCCAGCAGTTCCCGGCCTTGATCGGGCAGTGGCGTGCGCAATGGCATGCACCGGACCTGCCGTTCCTGTGGGTGCAGCTGGCACCCTTCTCGTCCGGCGCGGACAGGCGCGATGCCGACGATGTCGCTATCGAAAGCCCTTGGGCACTGCTGCGTGAATCGCAGAGCGCGACGCTGTCGCTGCCAGCCACTGCACAGGTGGTGATCACCGACGTGGGGGATGTGCACGACATCCACCCGCGCAACAAGCGCACCGTTGGCGATCGCCTGGCGCTGGCCGCAGGAAAGCTGGTTTACGGCGATGACACGGTCATCGCCTCCGGCCCGGGCTACGTTGGCCATGACGTACAGGGCAGCAACGTGGTGCTGCGCTTCGACCCCGGTGCTGCACCGTTGCAGGCAGGTGGCGGCGGTGAACCCAAGGGCTTTGAAGTTGCAGGCAGTGATGGGCGTTTCCATCGCGCGCACGCACGCATAGATGGCAACCGGGTGATCCTGCAGAGCAGTGCAGTGAAGGCGCCGGTAGCCGCACGTTACGGCTGGAGTGATACCGCGCAGGCCGCGAATCTGACAGGCGCCACCGGCTTGCCGGCGTCGCCTTTCCGCACCGGGCCATGAGGGCCCGTGTTCCCTGCAAGAAGCAAGAGGAAACGACCATGAAGTTGACTATCCAACGCACCCCGTCGATCAACACCGGCTTGTTTGCCGCTGCAATGGCCATGCTGTTGGCGGCCTGCGGCGGTTCGAGCCCGAATGCGTCCGTGCCGCAGGCTGGCGACGTCAAGGCTGCAGCGGCAAGCCCGGCGAACACGACGGAACTGCCCAGGCTGGTTACGGAAAACGGTCGTCATGCGCTGTTTGTCGATGGCAAGCCGTTCCTGATCCTCGGCGCACAGGTCAACAACTCCAGCAACTACCCGCAGGCGCTGGACGACGTATGGCCGGCGATAGAGCTGGTCAAGCCAAACACGGTGATGGTGCCGGTGGCCTGGGAACAGGTGGAAGCCAAGGAAGGTGCGTTCGATTTCGCCTTCGTCGATACCCTGTTGGAGCAGGCCCGCGAAAAGAAGGTGCGGCTCATCCTGCTGTGGTTCGCCACCTGGAAGAACAACGGCCCGAACTATGCGCCGGAGTGGGTGAAGCTGGACAACCAGCGCTTCCCACGCGTGATCACCGCCGACGGCCGCACCCTCAACTCGCTGTCACCGCATGCACCGGCGACCCTGGAGGCCGATCGCAAGGCCTTCGTGCAGCTGATGCGTCACCTCAAGGCCAAGGACCCGCAGCACACGGTGATCATGGTGCAGCCGCAGAACGAGCCGGGCACCTATGGCAGCGTGCGCGACTTCTCGCCGCTGGCGCAGAAGGACTTTGATGCGGCCGTACCCGAGGCCCTGCTGAAGAAGCTGGGCAAGCAGCCGGGGACGTGGCGTGACGTGTTCGGCGCCGATGCCGACGAGTTCTTCCATGCCTGGCATATCGCTCACTACATCGACCAGGTCGCCGCCGCCGGCAAGGCCGAGTACAACCTGCCGATGCTGGTGAACGCTGCGTTGCGTGGCCCCTTCAATCCCGGCCAGCCCGGCCAGTACGCCAGCGGGGGCCCCACCGACAACGTGCTGGACGTGTACAAGGCAGCAGCGCCGAACATCGATCTGCTGGCGCCGGACATCTACATGCCCGAGTACACGATGTACACCACGGTGCTGGAACGCTATTCGCGCGCCGACAATCCGCTGTTCGTCGCCGAAACCGGCAACCGCGAGGAGTACGCGCGCTACTTCTTCTCCGCGTTGGGTCACCAGGCCATCGGCTGGTCGCCGTTCGGCATCGACTACTCCAAGTACTCCAACTATCCGCTCGGCGCACGGGCCATGAACCCGGAGACGCTGGAGCCTTTCGCGCTCAACTATCGACTGGTGGCGCCCGCTGCCGGGGTCATCGCCAAGGCCAGTTTCGAGGGCAAGGTGCGTGCCACCGCCGAGCAGCCAGGGCAGGCAGTGCAGACCCTGAAGATCGATGACAAGTGGAACGCGGTGATCACCTATGGCGTGCCGCAGTTCTGGTTCCAGGGCGAGCCGCCGGGCAACCCCGAGCCGATTGGGCGGGCGCTGGTGGTGCAGTTGGGCGCGGATGAATTCCTGGTCACCGGCGCCCACGCACGCATCAGCCTGGTCGCCGCCGATCCGGCGGTTGCCGAGCGGCAGATCTACCACTCGGTGGATGAAGGCACCTATGTCGACGGCGAATGGACGTTCCGCCGCCGCTGGAACGGTGACCAGACCGACTACGGCCTCAATTTCTCCAGCGCCCCGCAGTTGCTGCGGGTGAAGCTGGCCACGTACTGAGCAGTCGCATACAGCAAGGCGCCAACCAGGCGCCCCGACGGAGGGAGATCCAATGAGTTTGCAGAACAAGCCCGCGCGCCTGCGCACCCGCCTGCTGGTACTGGCCGTGGCCGCCGCGATGGCGCCGCTGGCCGGCGCGCAGACCGTGCAGAAGCAGGCCGATGGCGTGGTGGTTGCGCCCGCCGATGCCAAGGCGGCCAAGGTCCGCCTGCAGTTGGTGGACCAGAACATCATCCGCGTCAGTGCCGACGTGGACGGTGACTTCCAGCGCAGCCCCAGCCTGATGCGGGTGGCCAGCACCACCCCGGTGCCCAGCTTCGATGTCAGCCAGGACGCCACTGCGGTGACCTTGAAGGCCGCCGGCATTTCCGCCCAGGTGGCCTTGGCCGATGGCCGCGTCAGCTTCTTCGATGCGGCCGGCAAGCCGCTGCTGGCCGAGTCTGCTGCCGCCCGTGGCTTCAGCGCCGAGCAGGTCGAAGGCAAGCCGATGTACAGCGTGCGCCAGCGCTTCGATTCGGTGGAAGGCGAGGGCCTGTACGGCACCGGCCTGCACCAGCAGGGCTGGATGAACCTCAAGGGTCGCGATGTCGAACTGCTCCAGCACAACATCGACAACGCCATTCCGTACCTTATCTCCAGCCGCAACTACGGCATTCTCTGGGACAACAACTCGATCACCCGTTACGGCGATCCCAAGGGTCTGCGACCGCTGCAGGAAGACCTGGTGGTCTATGACGCGCAGGGCAAGCCGGGGGCATTCACCGCGACCTATTCCTTCGATGGCCAGCAGCGTGTGGTACGCCGCGAGAACGAGATCAACTACCAGTACATCAAGGACCTGAAGGCGCTGCCCACCGAGGGCTGGAACACCGCCCAGGGCGGCCGTACCCAGGTGGTGTGGGAAGGCGCCATAGAAGCGAAGCAGGGCGGTCGCCACACGTTCTCGATGTACAACAGCGAGTACGCCAAGGTCTACATCGACGGCAAGCTGGTGATCGACCGCTGGCGCCAGAACTGGAACCCGTGGCACCACGAGTTCGCGCTGGACCTGCAGGCGGGCCAGAAGCACCAGGTGAAGGTGGAATGGGATGCGATTGACCCGTCCTACATCGCGCTGCTGCACCGCGACCCGCTGCCGGCGGCCGAAGCCAATGATCTTTCGATCTGGTCCGAAGCCGGGCAGATGATCGATTACTACGTGGTAGCCGGCAGCAATGCCGATGAACTGATCGCCGGTTACCGCGAACTGACCGGCAAGGCGGTGCTGCTGCCCAAGTGGTCGTATGGCTTCTGGCAGAGCCGTGAGCGCTACAAGACCCAGGACGAGCTGACCGGTGCGCTGGACGAGTACCGCCGCCGCAAGCTGCCGATCGACGCCATCGTGCTCGACTGGTCGTATTGGCCGGAAGACGCCTGGGGCTCGCACGACTTCGACAGCAAGAACTTCCCGGACCCGACCGGCATGATCAAGCACGTGCACGAGCAGAACGCGCAGATCATGATTTCGGTGTGGCCGAAGTTCTACCCGACCACCGCCAACTACAAGGAACTCGACGCCGCCGGTGCCATGTACCACCGCAACGTAGAAGTCGGCGAGCTGGACTGGATCGGCAAGGGCTACCTGAATTCCTTCTACGACCCGTACTCGCAGAAGGGCCGCGACATCTTCTGGCGGCAGGTCAACGAGAAGCTCAACAGCCGTGGCATCGACGCCTGGTGGCTGGACGCCTCCGAGCCGGACCTGCACAGCAACATCGACATCGGTGAGCGCAAGGCACGCACCACGCCGACCGCGATCGGTAGCTCGGTGGAGTACTTCAACTCGTATCCGCTGGTGCATTCCGAAGGCGTGTACGAAGGCTCGCGCGAGGTCGATCCGGACAAGCGCGTGTTCATCCTCTCGCGTGCCTACTTCGCCGGCCAGCAGCGTGCGGGTGCCGCGTTCTGGAGCGGTGACATCGTGCCGCGCTGGGACGACATGCGTGAGCAGATCTCCGGCCTGGTCAATGCCTCAATGGCCGGTGCACCGAACGTCAGCTTCGACATCGGTGGCTTCTCGCCGGAGCAGCGCTTCATCGACAAGGACCCGGCGCACCTGCCGGAGTGGCGCGAGATGAGCCTGCGCTGGTTCCAGTACGGCGCCTTCGTGCCGGTGTTCCGCCTGCACGGCCAGTTCCCGTACCGCGAGATCTGGGAAATCGCCCCGGAAGGCACGCCGCACTACAACAGCTTCGTGCACTACCTGAAGCTGCGTTACACGCTGCTGCCCTACATCTACACCCTGGCCGGTGATACCTGGCAGAAGGACGGCACCATCCTGCGCGCGATGGCGATGGACTTCCCGGCCGACCCCAAGGTGCGTGACATCGCCGACCAGTACCTGTTCGGCCCGGCCTTCCTGGTTGCGCCGGTGACCGAGTTCAAGGCCACCAGCCGCCAGGTCTACCTGCCGGCCGGCACCAGCTGGATCGACTTCAACACCGGCGAGCGCCATGCCGGTGGCCAGACCATCACCGCCGCCGCGCCGCTGGAGCGCAGCCCGCTGTTCGTGCGTGCCGGCTCCATCGTGCCGCGCACCGTGGTCCAGCAGTACGTGGACGAGCAGCCCAACGCACCGGTCACCCTCGAGATCTATACCGGTGCCGATGGCAGCTTCTCGCTGTACGAGGACAACGGCCGCAACTACGGCTACGAGCGGGGCCAATCCAGCCGTATCCCGCTGCAGTGGGACCAGGCCAAGGGCGTGCTGAGCATCGGTGCACGTGAGGGCAGCTACCCGGGCATGCAGGACAAGCGCGAGCTGCGCGTGCGCTGGGTGGATGGTCCGCGTGACGGCGTGGGTGCGCTGGAGCCCAAGGCCGATGTCGTGATCCGCTACGACGGCAAGGCGCAGGCCATCACCCGGCCGACTGCCCGCTGACAGACGCCGACTAGTCCGGCATTATGGAAACCGGTGGACATTTGAGTCTGGGAGGGCCGGAATGAACGCTGCAAACGGTCCTGTCCCGGTCGTCGGGATGACCACTGAAAGCGCCGGGCTGGTACAGCCCGGCCGCCGTGCGCTGTTCAAGGGCGCGGCGGCCGCGTTGGCCGTCGGCAACCTGCCGCTGGCCGGCATGCTGCAGGCCGCGACGCCGGAAGCCGCGGCGTCGGCCGCCGACCTGCTGTGGTATCGGCAGCCGGCGCGCAGCTGGGTGGAAGCCTTGCCGCTGGGCAATGGCCGGCTTGGCGCGATGGTGTTCGGTGGCGTCGCCAACGAGCGCCTGCAACTCAATGAAGACACGCTCTATGCCGGTGGCCCGTACAGCGCGGTCAACCCGCGTGCGCGCGACAGCGTGCAGCGCGTGCGTGAGCTGGTCTTCGCCGGTGACTATGCCGCCGCAGAAGCACTGGCCAACGAGACGCTGATCTCGCGGCCGGTCAAACAGATGCCGTACCAGCCGCTGGGCAACCTGTGGCTGGAGTTCCATCGCCTGGAAGGCATCAGCGATTACCGCCGTGAGCTGGATCTGGATGCGGCCATTGCCCGCACCAGCTTCCGTGCCGGTGCCGGCCTGCATCGCCGCGAGGTGTTCATCTCGCCGGTCGATCAATGCCTGGTGTTGCGCTACTCCGTGGAAGACGGTGAGCCGATGGGCGGTTTCATCCGCACCGCCAACGAGCACGCAACCAGTACGACGGCCACCGACGATGGTTGGCTGGTCAGCGGCCACAACGTGTCGCGCGACGGAGTGCCCGGCAAGCTGCGTTTTGCGTTCCGTGTGCAGGTACGCCACGTTGGCGGCAAGCTGCGCATCAACACCGATCACATCGCCTTCGACGGCGTGCGTGAGCTGGAACTGCGACTGGTCGCCGCCACCAGCTACCGCGCCTTCGATGACGTCGGCGGCGATCCGGAAGCGATCACCGCCGCACAGTTGTCCAAGGCCGCAGGCAGAAGCGCCGCGCAGCTGCGCGCCGATCACCTGGCCGAACACCAGCGCCTGTACCGGCGCATGCACCTGGACCTGGGCCGCACTGTTGCCGCCGACAAGCCTACCGATGAACGCATCGCGGCTTTTGCCAGCGGTGATGATCCGGCACTGGTCGCGCTGTACCACGCCTATGCCCGTTACCTGTTGATCTGCAGCTCGCGTCCCGGCACCCAGCCGGCCAACCTGCAGGGCATCTGGAACGATCTGATGGACCCGCCGTGGGAGAGCAAGTACACGCTCAACATCAACACGCAGATGAATTACTGGCCGGCCGAAGCGGCGGCCTTGCCCGAATGCGTGGAGCCCTTGCAGCGGATGATCGGCGAACTGGCCCGCAGCGGCGCGCTCACCGCGCAGCAGATGTACGGCGTCGATGGCTGGGTGGTGCACAACAACACCGACCTGTGGCGCGTCAGCACGCCGCCAGATGGCGCGCAGTGGGCACTGTGGCCGACTGGCGGCGCGTGGCTGCTGCAGCAGCTGTGGGACCGCTGGGACTATGGCCGCGACCCGGCTTACCTGCGCCAGGTCTGGCCGCTGTTCAAGGGCGCGGCGCTGTTCTTCGCCAACAGCCTGCAGCGCGATCCGAACACCGGCCACCAGGTCACGGTGCCGTCGATCTCGCCGGAGAACCAGCATCCGCACGGCGCGGCGATCTGCGCCGGGCCGACCATGGATGCGCAGCTGCTGCGCGACCTGTTCGGCCAATGCATCGAAGCCGCCCGCCTGCTCGATACCGATCACGCCTTCGCCGCACAACTGGACACGCTGCGTGCGCAGCTGCCGCCGAACCGGGTCGGCCGCGCCGGCCAGTTGATGGAATGGCAGCAGGATTGGGACATGCAGGCGCCGGAGCTGCAGCATCGGCACGTCTCGCATCTGTACGGCCTGCACCCGTCCAGCCAGATCAACCGCCGCGACACACCCGAGCTCAGCGCCGCCGCACGCCGCACCTTGGAACTGCGCGGTGACGAAGCGACCGGCTGGGGCATCGCCTGGCGCCTGAACCTGTGGGCGCGGCTGGGCGAAGGCCAGCGTTGCCTGCAGATCCTGCGCCTGCTGCTGGCACCGCAGCGCAGCTATCCAAACCTGTTCGACGCACATCCGCCGTTCCAGATCGACGGCAATTTCGGTGGCGCCGCCGGCATCGTCGAGATGCTGGTGCAGAGCTGGGGCGGGGCGGTGTTTCTGCTGCCTGCACTGCCGGCCGAACTGGCGCAGGGCACCTTGCAGGGCGTGCGTGTGCGCAATGCCGGCGTGCTCGACCTGCAGTGGAGCGCAGGCCGCCTCCAGCAGGTCAGCCTGCTGGCCGAACGCGGCGGCGCCTTCAACCTCGTCTACCAAACCCACGAACTGAAACTGGACCTGCGTGCCGGCCAGCGCATCACCGCGCAGCTGCACGACGGTCAATGGAGTCTTGCATGATTCACCTTGCTTCCCGTTGGTGCGCGGCATGAGCATCGTCGCCGGTATCGACGCGGGCACGCAGAGCCTGAAAGTCGTGGTCTACGACGCCGCGCAACGGCAGTTGCTGGCCACGGCCAGCGCGCCGCTGCAGCTGCACAGTGCCGATGACGGCAGCCGCGAGCAGGAGCCGGCCGCCTGGGTCGCGGCGATGGAGGATTGCTTCGCCCGCATCGACCCGCAGCTGCGCCAGCAGGTGCAGGCGCTGGCGGTATCGGGCCAGCAGCATGGCTTCGTCGCGTTGGATGCGGACGGCAAGGTGCTGGCCCCGGCCAAGCTGTGGTGCGACACCAGCAGCAGCGCCGAATGCGCACAGATCATGGACGCGGCCGGCGGCGCGCAGCGCTGCATCGAACTGGCTGGCAACCCCATCCTTGCCGGCTACACCGCCTCCAAGCTGCCATGGACGGCCAAACACCGGCCGGATGCCTACGCAAAGCTGGCGCATATCCTGCTGCCGCACGACTACCTGAACTTCGTGCTGACCGGCCAGTACTACTGCGAGCACGGCGATGCCTCGGGCACCGGCTGGCTGGATGTGCGCACGCGCCAGTGGTCGCCGGAACTGCTGAAGGCGACCGATGCCAACCGCGATCTCGCTGCCTGCCTGCCGCCACTGGTGGACGCCGATGCCCTGTTCGATATCGCGCCCGGGGCTGCAGCACGCCTGGGCTTGCCGGCCACGGTCAAGATTGGCGCGGGCGGCGGTGACAACATGATGGCTGCGATCGGCACCGGCTGCGTTGCGCCGGGCAAGCTGGCGATGAGTTTGGGTACTTCGGGCACCTTGTTCGCCAGTTCCGATGTGCCGGTGGTGGATGCCGGTGGCGCATGGGCGGCATTCTGCTCATCCAGCGGCGGTTGGTTGCCGCTGATCTGCACGATGAACTGCACCGTGGTCACCGAGCAGGTGGCGCGTATGTTCGGCTTCAGCAGCCGCGACGGCGATGCGCATATCAATGCGACCACGCCGGGCGCAGATGGGCTGGTGATGCTGCCTTTCCTCAATGGCGAGCGCACCCCCGACCTGCCGCTGGGCAAGGGTGTGCTGGCTGGCCTGGACGCCACCACCATGAACCCCTCGCACTTCTACCGCGCAGCGATGGAGGGAGCGACCTATGCCCTGAAGTACGGCTTTGATGCCTTCGTCGGCGCCGGCATGCGCTTCGACCGCATCGTGCTGACCGGTGGCGGCAGCAATAGCGCTGCCTGGCGACAGATGGTCGCCGATGTGTTCGGCCTGCCGGTGGAAGTGCCGCAGCAGTCCGAAGGCGCCGCATTCGGTGCGGCCCTGCAGGCGCTGTGGGCATTGCAGCGCAGCGCCGGCAACGACGCATCCCTGGCCACACTCGCGGCCACCCATGTAACCCCCGATGCCGCAGCCACCGCCACGCCTGACGGCGCGCGCAGCGCGGCCTATGCGCTGGCCTACCAGCGCTACCTGCAACACCTGCACGCCGTCATGCCGCTGTACCGCGGTTGATTCTTTCCCCGTAGTTTGTCGACACAGGAATTCGCACCATGAGCAAGCAGCCCTTCATCGGCGCCACCGAGTATTTCCCCGGCATCGGCCAGATCCCGTTCGAGGGTCGCGACTCGGACAACCCCTTGGCGTTCAAGGTCTATGACGCGGACAAGCTGGTTGGTGGCAAGAGCATGCGCGAGCACCTGCGCTTCGCTGCCTGCTACTGGCACACCTTCTGCAACGCCGGTGCCGATCCGTTCGGCCCGGGCACGCGCCGCTTCCCGTGGGAGAAGGGCGATGCCATGGCCACCGCCGAGGCCAAGGTCGATGCGGCGTTCGAGTTCTTCACCAAGCTCGGTGTGCCTTACTACTGCTTCCATGACGTCGACATGGCGCCGGATGCCGATGACATCGGTACCTACGAAAAGAATCTCAAGCACGTGGTGGCGCTGGCCAAGCAACGCCAGCAGGCCACCGGCACCAAGCTGCTGTGGGGCACCGCCAACCTGTTCTCGCACCCGCGTTACATGAACGGCGCGGCGACCAACCCGGATTTCAACGTGGTCAGCCGCGCCGCGGTGCAGGTCAAGGCTGCGCTGGAAGCCACGGTTGAACTGGGTGGCGAGCACTTCGTGTTCTGGGGTGGCCGCGAAGGGTATGCCAGCCTGCACAACACCAACATGAAGCGCGAACTCGAGCATTTCGCACGCTTCCTCAGCGCCGCGCGCGACTACGGCCGCAGCATCGGCTTCACCGGCAAGTTCTTCATCGAACCCAAGCCAATGGAGCCGATGAAGCACCAGTACGATTTCGACTCGGCAACCGTCGCCGGCTTCCTCAAGGCCAATGGCCTGCAGGACGACTTCATGCTCAACATTGAGGCCAACCACGCCACGCTGTCCGGCCACACCTTCGAGCACGACCTGCAGGTCGCCTCCGATCACGGCCTGCTCGGCAGCATCGATGCCAACCGTGGCAACGCGCAGAACGGCTGGGACACCGACCAGTTCCCGACCGACCTGTACGACACCGTCGGCGCGATGCTGGTGGTGCTGCGTCAGGGCGGCCTGGTCGGCGGCCTGAACTTCGATGCCAAGCCGCGCCGCGAATCCACCGACATGGAAGACCTGTTCATTGCCCACATCGGTGGCATGGATGCGTTCGCACGCGGTCTGGAAGTGGCCCACGGCCTGCTCAATGACTCGCCGTGGGAACAGTGGCGCGCACAGCGTTACGCCAGCTTCGATGCCGGCGCCGGCAAGGACTTCGCCAGCGGCAAGCTGGGCCTGGCCGACCTGGCCAAGCTCGCGGCCGGCAACGGCGAACCGGTGCAGGCCAGCGGCAAGCAGGAGCGCTACGAGAACCTGCTCAACCAATACCTGCTGCGCTGAGCACCAGGCCGACGACATAACCAGACAAAGAGGGTGAGGGGATGGGGCAGTCAGCAGCAAACAAGGAAAACACCGCCCTGATCGTATTGATCAGCGTGGTGGCGACGATAGGCGGGTTCCTGTTCGGTTTCGACAGTGGCGTGATCAACGGCACCGTCGATGGCCTGAAGCAGGCCTTTGGTTCCACCGAGGCACAGCTGGGCTTTGAAGTGGCCTCGATGCTGCTGGGCTGTGCGATCGGCGCGTTCTTCGCCGGCCGCCTGGCCGATCGGCTGGGCCGGCGCTCGGTGTTGATCATCTCGGCGGTGCTGTTCCTGCTGTCGGCCTTGGGTGCCGGTGGTGCGCACAGCTCGCTGGTGTTCATCGCCGCCCGCGTGGTCGGTGGTTTCGCGGTGGGTGCGGCCAGCGTGATGTCGCCGGCCTATATCGCAGAGGTTGCACCGGCGCGTTACCGCGGTCGTCTGGCCACGGTGCAGCAGATCGCGATCATCTCCGGTCTGTTCATCGCCTTCCTCAGCAACTACCTGCTGGCCAAGGCCGCCGGTGCCTCGACCGAGCCGCTGTGGGCTGGTCAGGCGGCATGGCGCTGGATGTTCTGGATGCAGGCGATCCCGTCGCTGCTGTTCCTGCTGCTGTTGCTGTTCATCCCGGAGAGCCCGCGCTTCCTGGTGGTCAAGCGCCGCAAGGATGAGGCACTGGCCGTGCTGACCCGTTTGTTCGGTGCAGAGCAGGCGCAGGCCACGCTGGACGAGATCGACGCGTCGTTGTCGCAGGACCACCACCGCCCGCAGCTGTCGGACCTGGTCGACAAGGCCACCCGCAAGATCCGCCCGATCGTCTGGGTGGGTGTTGGCCTGGCGGTGTTCCAGCAGCTGGTCGGCATCAACGTGGTGTTCTATTACGGCGCGGTGCTGTGGCAGGCGGTGGGCTTCTCCGAGAGCGATGCGCTGCTGATCAACGTACTGTCTGGCGCGCTCAGCATTGGTGCCTGCATCGTCACCGTGTTGTTGATCGACAAGATCGGCCGCAAACCGTTGCTGTGGATCGGCTCCAGTGGCATGGCGGTATCGCTGGCGCTGGTGGTCTACGCGTTCGCCAGTGGCTCGATGGTGGATGGCCACCTGCAGCTGCCCGGCCGCATGGGCACCTTGGCGCTGGTTGCGGCCAATGCCTACGTGGTGTTCTTCAACGTGTCCTGGGGCCCGGTGATGTGGGTGATGCTGGGCGAGATGTTCCCCAACCAGATCCGCGGTTCGGCGCTGGCGGTTGCCGGTGCGGCGCAGTGGACGGCGAACTTCATCGTCACGGTGACCTTCCCGATGCTGCTGGCCGGCATTGGTCTGGCCTCGACGTACAGCATCTACCTGGTGTCGGCGGTGATCTCGGTGTTCTTTGTTATCAAGTTCGTGCGTGAGACCAAGGGTCGTTCGCTCGAGCAGATGGAGGGTTGAGGATGACGACGTTTTCGACACGCCGCGCTGCCCTGGTGGGCGCGCTGGCGGTAGGCCTGGCGGTACTGGCAGGCTGCAACAACGCGGACAAGGGCGCGCCGCAGGCGGCCACCAAGGCCGATGCCGCCTATGACGGCACCATCCATCCGGAGCAGTGGCCCAGCGTGGCCTGGCCGCTGGCCGAGGATGCGGCGCTGGAAAAGCGCGTCAACGATCTGTTGGCGACGATGACGCTGGAAGAAAAGGTGGGCCAGCTGGTGCAGGGTGACCTGGCCAGCATCACCCCGGACGATGTGCGCAAGTACCGGCTGGGTTCGATCCTGGCCGGTGGCAGTTCCGACCCGGGTGGCAAGTACAACGCACCGGCCAAGGATTGGCTGCAGGTGGCCGATGATTTCTGGGCCGCGTCGATGGATATCTCGGCCGGTGGCAAGGCCATCCCGATCCTGTTCGGCATCGATGCGATGCACGGCCAGAGCAATGTGGTGGGTGCCACGCTGTTCCCGCACAACGTTGGCCTGGGTGCCACCCGGAACGTTGAACTGCAGCGCCGCATCGGTGAGATCACCGCCGCCGAAACCCGCGCCACCGGCATGGAATGGGCGTTCGCGCCGACCGTGGCGGTGCCGCAGGACGTGCGTTGGGGCCGCGCCTATGAAGGCTATTCGGAGAACCCGCAGGTGGTGGCCGAGTTTGCCGCGGCGATGGTTGAAGGCCTGCAGGGCAAGGCCGGCGCGCCGGACTTCCTCGACGACAAGCACGTGATGGTGTCGGTGAAGCACTTCGTCGGCGACGGCGGCACCACCGATGGCAAGGACCAGGGCGATACCGCGGTCAGCGAAGCCGAACTGCGGGACGTCCACAGCGCCGGTTACGTCACCGCCATCAAGGCCGGTGCACAGTCGGTGATGGCTTCGTTCAACAGCTTCCACGGGGTCAAGATGCACGGCCACAAGCCGCTGCTGACCGACGTGCTGAAGGGCCGCATGAACTACGGCGGCTTCGTGGTCGGCGACTGGAACGGCCACGGCCAGATCCCCGGTTGCAGCACCACCGATTGCCCGGCCACCTATGACGCCGGCCTGGACATGGCGATGGCCACCGACAGTTGGAAGGGCATGTATGAGTCCACCGTTGCTGCGGTGAAGTCGGGCAAGCTCTCCAGCGAGCGCCTGGACGATGCAGTACGCCGCGTGCTGCGGGTGAAGTTCCGCATGAATCTGTTCGATGCACCCAAGCCCTCGCAGCGTGCCCTGGGTGGCAAGTTCGAGCTGCTGGGTGCCCCCGAGCACCGTGCGGTGGCCCGCCAGGCCGTGCGCGAGTCGCTGGTGCTGTTGAAGAACAACAACGGCATCCTGCCGCTGCGTGCCGACCAGAAGGTGCTGGTGGCCGGTGATGGTGCCAACAACATCGGCAAGCAGGCCGGCGGTTGGACCTTGAACTGGCAGGGTACCGGCACCACCCGTGCCGACTTCCCCAATGCCGACACCATCTGGGAAGGCCTGCAGCGCGAGGTCAGCGCGGCGGGCGGCAGCGCCGAACTGGCGGTGGATGGCAAGTACAAGGCCAAGCCGGATGTTGCCGTGGTGGTGTTCGGCGAGGAGCCCTATGCCGAGTTCCAGGGCGATATCCCCAACCTGCTGTACAAGCCGGGCAATGACGCCGACCTGGACCTGCTCAAGCGCCTGAAGAGCGAGGGCATTCCGGTGGTGGCGGTGTTCATCAGCGGCCGCCCGCTGTGGATGAACCGCGAGATCAATGCCGCCGATGCCTTTGTGGCCGCATGGTTGCCGGGTTCGGAAGGCGCGGGTATCGCCGATGTGCTGCTGCGCAAGGCCGATGGCAGCATCAACCACGACTTCAAGGGCAAGCTCAGCTTCTCCTGGCCGCGTACCGCGATCGACTCGGCGGTCAACAAGCCGGGCCACAACCCGCTGTACAAGTTCGGCTACGGCCTGAGTTATGCCGACAAGGGCGACGTGGCGGCCTTGCCGGAAGACTCCGGGGTGAGCGGCGAGCAGGCCGGCAGTGGCGTGTATTTCGCCAAGGGCCGCCCGGCCTTGGGCATGGCGCTGCAGTTGTCCAGCGCCTCGCAGCCTGACATGCCGGCCACCACCGTACCGACCGTGCTGGCCGACGGCACCTTGAAGATGACCGCAGTCGATCACAAGGCGCAGGAAGACGCCCGTCGCCTGCAGTGGTCGGGCACGGCACTGGCAAAGTTCGCGTTGATCGCGGCCACGCCGATCGATGTCACCCGCGAGAGCAATGGCGATGTGCAGTTGCAGCTCACCCTGCGTCGTGACGCGGCGGTAAGCGCGCCGTTGACGGTAGGCGTCGGCTGCGGTGCCGGCTGTGCGGCCAAGGTGGATCTGCAATCCACCCTGGCAGCGATCCCCGCGGGCAAATGGGTCAGCGTTGGCGTGCCGCTGAAGTGCTTTGCTGCCGGCGGCGCGGACCTGTCCAAGCTGCAGCGTGCCGCCGAGCTGGAAAGTGCTGCCGCTGCGGACATATCGGTATCGCGCATCGTTCTTGGCGCTGCCGGTGAGGCCGAGGTAAACGTAGACTGCGCAACACGCTGAAACGGCGAAAGCGCCGGTACGGGAGGGTACCGGCGCACCTGATGATTTGGCCCGTGAGGGTCGGTAGCGAAAGGGCGCAGGGATGACGGCCCGGTCGGTGCACAACAGGGAGTGGCAACATGGGTTTGGGTACGCTGGATATTGCGATCGTCCTGATCTATCTGGCCGGCATTTTCGTGCTGGCGCAGTGGGTATCAAGGGAAAAGGCAGGGCATAGCAAGGACGCCAAGGATTATTTCCTGGCCAGTAAATCACTGCCATGGTGGGCGATTGGTGCATCGTTGATTGCCGCCAATATTTCCGCCGAGCAGATCATCGGCATGTCCGGTTCGGGCTATGCGATTGGTCTTGCAGTGGCGTCGTATGAGTGGATGGCGGCGCTGACCCTGTTGATCGTCGGCAAGTGGTTCCTGCCGGTGTTCCTGCGCAACGGCATCTACACCATGCCGCAGTTCCTGGAGCAGCGTTATGGCAGCCGCATCCGCACGGTAATGGCGGTGTTCTGGCTGGGCCTGTACGTGTTCGTCAACGTCACCTCGATCCTGTGGCTGGGCGCGGTGGCGGTGAACCAGGTGACCGGCATCGACCAGATGACCGCGGTGGTGCTGATCGGCGTGTTCGCGCTGTTGTACCAGCTGTATGGCGGGCTCAAGGCGGTGGCGCTGACCGACATCGTGCAGGTCACCCTGCTGGTGCTGGGCGGCCTGTTCGTTGCCGGGCTGACCTTGAACCAGCTCGGCGATGGCGGCGGCATCGTCGCTGGCTTCAACAAACTGTGGCAGGCGCAGCCGGGCCACTTCGAGATGATCCTCAGCAAGGACAACCCGTTCTACAAGGACCTGCCGGGCCTGAGCGTGCTGCTGGGTGGCCTGTGGATCATGAACATCAGTTACTGGGGCTTCAACCAGTACATCATCCAGCGTGCGCTGGCGGCCAAGAGCATCGGCGAGGCGCAGAAGGGCGTGCTGTTTGCCGCCTTCCTCAAACTGCTGATGCCAGTGATCGTGGTGTTGCCGGGCATCGCCGCGGTGATGCTGGCACCGAACCTGGACAAGCCGGACCAAGCCTATCCGACCATGATGCGGATGCTGCCGACCGGCGTGCTCGGCCTGGTGTTTGCTGCCTTGGTGGCGGCGATCGTGGCCTCGCTGGCGTCCAAGATCAATTCGGTGGCGACCATCTTCACCCTGGACTTCTATGCCAAGCGCAACCCTGATGCCGACCAGGCCAAGCTGGTGCGGGTTGGACGCCTCGCGGCGGTGGTAGCGGTGGTGCTGGGTATTCTCACTGCCAAGCCGCTGCTGGGCAGCTTTGACCAGGCCTTCCAGTACATCCAGGAATACACCGGCTTTTTCACCCCGGGCATCGTGGTGATCTTCATGCTGGGTCTGTTCTGGAAGCGTGCCAACGAGGCCGGTGCCTTGTCGGCGGCGATTGGTTCATTCGTATTGTCGATCGCGCTGAAGCTGGCATGGCCGGCGTTGCCGTTCATTGATCGTGTTGGCCTGGTGTTCCTGCTGGCCTTGGCGTTGGCGGTAGGTGTGTCGCTGCTGACCCCGGCGGCGCCGCAGAAGGACATCATCAACACCCGCGACGTGGATTACCGCACGGGCGGTGTGTTCAACCTTGGTGCGGTCGCGGTGATCGCGATCCTGGTGGCGCTGTACGCCGTGTTCTGGTGATCCAGCGCTGCTGGAGCCCCTCTCCGGCAGGGAGAGGGGTTGGGGTGAGGGCGCTTTTGAAGCACGTAACGCAAAAGCTTTAAACGCTTCCCCTCATCCACCCCTTTCGGGACGCCTCGCTCGGCGCCCCGGCCCCGCGTAGCACGCGGTGCCTACGAGCAGTCACGCGCCGTTGGCTCGTAAACGTCTGTTCTTGACCCCGCAGGTGGGCGAAGGGACGCAAAGCAGAGCAAAGCAAAGCTAAAGCTAAAGCTAAGGCAGAGCAGAGCAAGGGATGCGTCAGTTGTAACTGGACATGGGCGAAGTACATTCCCTTCTCCCGCTAGCGGGAGAAGGTGCCCCGAAGGGGCGGATGAGGGGAGGCTTTTGCCGCTTTGCAAGCATTCCGCCCCCCAGGTCCGCTACCACTCCCCGGGCTGCAAACTGGAATCAAGCAACGACGAAATCACGGCGCGGCGGAAGGCGTCGCCGCCGCCACCCAGGTATCGATCTCGCCGGCCTTGAACGGCCCCAGCTTCTGCGCGAGCACGCGCCCCTGCGCATCGATCAACACGCTGTAGGGCAGCAGGCCCCGCGAATTGCCCAGCTTGACGCTGGCATCGCTCGGCCCCGGTGTCTCGATCACGATCGGGTAGTACACCGGCACGTTGCCAAGGAAATCCAGCACCGCCTCAGGCGTATCCAGCGCCAGCCCCACCACCTGCGGGCCGGTATCAGCATGACGCGCAGCAAAGCGCGCCAACTCGGGCATCTCCTCGATGCAGGGCGCACACCAGCTGGCCCACACATTGATCAACAGCGGCTTGCCCTTGAACTGGTCCGGGAACTTCACCGGCATGCCATCCAGGTCGGGCAGGGTGAAGGACGGCACCAACTCGCCGACCTGCACGCTCTGTACCGGTGTGGCCGACTGCAATGGCGTGGACGGCGTGCTCATCGAGGGCAGTGGCGTGGTGGCGGGCCGGGTCAGCCAGGCGCCGGCGGACAGCCCGGCCGCTGCGGCAATGCCCACCACCCACCACAATGCCCGCCGCATCAGCGTGCCGCGCGCAGCAGCGCGTCTTCGGCGATCGACTGGGTCAGCACGGTGGGCAGCACGCGCGGCGGCGCCCCGGGCCCGTAAACCACGTACAGCGGCACGCCTACCGCCTTGTGCTGGTCAAGGAAGGCGCTGATCTGTGGGTCCACATTGGTCCAGTCGCCATGCATGTACACCGCATCCACGCGCTTGAGCGTGTCGCGGAAGGCATCACGGTCCAGCACGTTGCGCTCGTTGGCCTTGCAGGTGACGCACCAGTCGGCGGTCATGTTGACGAACACCACGCGGTTGTCGGCACGCAGGCGGTCCAGCATTTCCGGCGAGTAGGCCACGGTGCCGGCGTGTGCGGCCTGGGTCTGCGGCGGCGCCATCCGGGTCACGCTCCAGATCGGGATCAGCGCCAGCACCGCCAGCACCGCGCCCAGCACCATGCCGACCTTGCGGCTGTGCCAGCGGCTGCGTTCGAACCACCACAAACCCAGGCCCAGCACGGTCATGCCGATCAGCATCAGCGCCATGGCATCGATGCCACGCTGCTTGCCCAGCACCCACAGCAGCCAGATGGCGGTGAGGTACATCGGGTAGGCCATGACCTGCTTGAAGGTTTCCATCCAGGCGCCAGGCTTGGGCAGGCGGCGGGCAAGCGTTGGGACGAAACCGATCAGCAGGAAGGGCAGCGCCAGGCCCAGGCCCAATGCCAGGAACACCAGCATCGCCAATACCGGCGGGGCGGTGAAGGCGTAGGCCAGGGCGGGGCCCATGAACGGGGCGATACAGGGGCTGGCGACCACGCAAGCCAGCACGCCGGTGAAGAAATCACCGGCCGGGCCACTGCGGTTGGCCAGCGACTGGCCCAGCTTGCCGGCGCTGCCGCCCAGGGTGAACACCCCCGACAGGCTCAAACCGACCAGGAACATCAGGTACACCAGCGCCGCGATGAACCAGGGGTGCTGCAGCTGGAAGCCCCAGCCTGCCGCCTGGCCGGCAGCGCGCAGGGCCAATACCAGTGCACCGATGGCGGCAAAGGCCAGCACCACCCCGGCGGTGTACCAGAGTGCGTGGCTGCGCGCGTGCGCACGGCTTTCGCCGCTCTGGGCCAGGCCCAGCACCTTCAGCGACAACACCGGCAGCACGCACGGCATCAGGTTCAGTACCAGACCGCCGGCCAATGCCAGCAGCAGGATCCACCACAGCGCGCCGGCCTGCTCGCTGTCGCCCGGTGGCTGGCTGCGCTTGCTGTTGTCGGCAGAGGCGTCGGGAGCGGCTTCGGCAAGGCTGGCGGCCTCGGCCGCCGGGCGCACCACCAGCGGCTGCGGTGCCGGTGGATTGGCCGGGTCGACCAGCGGCAACGGTGCCGGCTCCCCCTTCTTGCCGCTGGGCAGCGGCGGGATGACCAGCGGCGCGACCGTGGCCTCTTCCTTGACCGAGACCTCGCCGGCCGGCAGCGACAGCCGTACCCGGCGGGTCATCGGCGGGTAGCAGATACCGTCGGTCTGGCAGCCCTGGAAGGTGACTACCAGCGTGGCCGGGGTGGCACGCGGGTGGTCGCGGCGCAACGGCAACGGCACGTCGACCTGGTCGAAGTACACCACCACATTGCCGAAATGCTCATCGCGGTGGGACTTGCCGGCCGGCCATTGCGGGCGGCCGGTGCGCACGCCATTGGCGCCTTCCAGGGCCAGCGAGGTGCGGTCGCGGTACAGGTAATAGCCCGGCGCCGGCGAGAAGCGCAGCAGCAGGCGGTTGCCGTTGTCGACGATGGCTTCAAAGCCGAAGGCCTTTTCCGAGGGTAGCGGCAGGCCCTGTACGGCTGCGGTCTCGGTGCCCGGCAGCTTCAGGCCGCCGCCGTTGGCCGCCGCCAGCGGGTTGAACAGGGGGGCGGCAGGGGCGGCAGCGGCAGTTGGGGTGGCGCCCGGCAGCCTGACCTCGATATTGCGCTTCTGCGGCGGATAGCACACGCCGGCATCGGCACAGCCCTGGTAGCGCACCTCAAGGGTCACGCTGTCACTGCCGGGGGCGGCGCGACCGGGCAGGATGGCACGCAGCTGGCGGTGGTAGGTCTCCACATCGCCGAAGAATTCGTCGTGCTTCTTTTCGCCCTGTGGCATCTGCAGGGCCTCGGCGGTGAAGCCCGGCCCGGCCTTGACGCTGGTGCGGTGGTGGTAGAGGTAATAACCCGGGGCGATGTCCCACTGCAGTTCGATGCGGTCGCGGCTGTTGGCCTTGGCGGTCAAGGCGAAGGCCTGGTCAACCGGCAGCAGGTCTTTCTCGGAGACGGCCAGGGCCGGCAGGGCGGTCAGGCTGAGCAGGCAAAGGGCGGCAAAACGTCGCAGCAGCATCATCTATCTAGGTTTCCTCCCGGGTCTGCGCCCGGATCCAATCCAGGTACGGCGGCAGGCCGTCACTGGCCGAGATCGCAAGGATCTCAGGTACTTCGTAAGGGTGTTGGGCGGTGATGGCGGCGCTCAGCGCCTGCAGCCGGTCACCACAGGTCTTGATCAGCAGTTGCACTTCCTGCGCCTGCTCGATCCGGCCCTGCCAGCGGTACACAGACCGCATGGGGGGCAACAAGTTCACACAGGCGGCCAGCCGCTGCTCCACCAGGTGCAGGGCCAGCGCCTGCGCGGTTTGTTCGTCGGGGCAGGTGCAGAAGACCAGTTTTACGTCCATCCGGGCATTGTCGCAGAAGCGGATACGGCAACTTTCAGTTGGAAGTGTTGACATCGTTGTCATCAATTGTATATTGCGCCAGGTCACGTTTTTCACAAGAACTTCACTTAGGTGAAATTGGCGAAAAACCTGACAAGGCGCCGCAGGACGACGGATGCAGGCTTCAACCGGCTCTACAGGGGGGTCCAGGATGGAACGACGTCACAGCAAGGGTTTCACGCTCATCGAGCTGATGATCGTGGTGGCCATCATTGTCATCCTGGCGGCCATCGCGCTGCCGGCCTATGGCGACTACGCACTGCGCAGCAAGATCCGGGTCGCGCAGAGCGACCTGCTGGCCTTGTCCACCAATGTCGAGAATTTCCGCCAGCGCACGCTGGGGTATCCAGGCAGTGATGGCGTGGCCAAGAAAGGCTGGACCGCCGGCGGCAAGGCCAGCAATTTTTCCTATACCTATGCCACCACCAGTGGCGGCTACCAGCTCAAGGCCGTGGCCAGCAGCGCCATGGGCAAGGCCAGCGGCTGCACCCTGACCCTGGACGAGAGCAACAGCCGCGGGGTTTCCGGCAATTGCGCCGGCGTGAGCGACTGGCCATGAGGCGGCGCGGCGGCGGTTTCACGCTGGTCGAACTGATGGTGACCGTGGCGGTGATGGCGGTACTGGCAGCCGTGGGCACGCCCTTCGCGCGGCAATGGATAGACAGCAACCGGCAGATGCAGGCCCGCAACCTGATGTGGGAGGCCGTGTCGCAGACCCGTGCGCTGGCCCTGCGCAACCCGGGCCAGGTGGCGGGGCCCGCCCCGGCGGCACGGCTGCAATCCAACCAGGGCGCCCTGCAGGTGACCTGGGGTGAGGCCGACGAGGTGCATTGGCAGGGGCAACTGCCAAACGGTGCCGCGCTGCGGCTGACCAATACCGAGGATTTCTCCGACGCCCAGGCGCTGATGGATTCGGGCAGCCACCTCGATTGCGTCGCCTTTGGCAACCGCGGCCAGCGCCTGCCCGCTGCGACGGGTTGCAGCACCGCAGCCATCCATGGACGCATCGCCATTGGTCTCAACGATCAGGAGCCGCTGTATGTCGACCTGCTTTGATCGGCCTGGGCAGCAGCGCGGCGACGTGCTGCTGGAGGCCTTGTTCGCGGTACTGATCACCAGCCTGATCGGCGGTGGCCTGGCGCATGTGGCGGCACGGGTGATGAACAGCCAGCGCGACGCCAAGGTGGAGAACCTGGTGGTGGAGAACCTGCGCGCTGCCCTGCAGCGCGAAGGCGTGGGCCTGTGCAGCCGCAGTGCGGTGCAGATAGCCCTGCCGGGCGGCGGCAATGCTGAAGCGGCCATTGCCTGTGAGGCGGCCTCGGCGACCGTTGCCATGGCCGGCGTCAGCCGCGCGGTGGATGTGCCGCAGCGGGTGGACCTGACCGTGGCGGCCAGCGCGCTGGGCAGCAAGGGCGCTGCCGAGGGCGACCCCGATCTGCTGTTGTCGACGCGGCAATGATCGCCATGGCCCGTACAGTGCCCGCGTTCCCGCAGCGGCAGTCAGGCCAGAGCCTGATCAGCATGCTGGTCGGCGTGTTGATATCACTGGTCACCATTGCCGCGATGATGGTGCTGTACAAGACCATGATCGAAGTGTCGGCCAATGCCTCGCGCTCGGCCTTGCGCGACGGTCAGGTGTCGGCGGCACTGCTGGCCGCGCAGATGGATCTGCAGAACGCCGGTTTCGGGGTGGCGCCGGCCGATGCGATGTCCACCAAGCTGGTGGTGCGCGAATCCGGCAAGGCCGTGGTATGGCGCTACCGGCCGGATCTGGCCAGCAGCAGCTTCAGCTGCAGTGGCCTGGTGCTGGTCGACGCGCAGGGCCTTTACCGCTACCCCGCAAAAGCCTGCACCGATGCCGACAGTGTCAGCTGGAACGCCAATGAGCGCGAACCGCTGGCCGGCAGCGCGGCCTTCTTCACCCCGGCACAGAAGGGTGGGGCTGCCTATGACGCGGCGGAGGCCGAGGCCGGGGCAATGAGTCTGGCGCCGGGCTATGTGTTCACGCTGAAGACGCAGCAGCAGTGCCTGCCCTACATGCAGCAGGATTTTTCCAACGCTCCGTTGCACCCGGCTGCGCAGCAGCTGGCGCTGGAACGTGACGATGGCAGCAGCCATCTGTTCCAGCTGTGCCTTCCCAACCTCATGGTGACCAGCTGATGCGCAACGCAGGCAAGGGCAACAAGAGAGGCAACTTCTCCGCACCGCGCCAGCAGCGCGGCATCGCCACCTTGCTGGTGGTGTTGATGGTGGGGCTGGCGGTGTCGGTGACCGTGGCGGCGACGATCTATGCGTTGCGCGGTACCCAGTCACAGCAGTTGACCACCCATTCGGCCACGGCCGCGCAGGCCGCCGCCTGGCGCGGCGTGGAGGCATTGCGCTTGTACCTGCTGGCGGTGGGAAAGCCGGTATGGCCAGGTTGGGTGGGCAATACCCAGAAACCGGTCAGTGGGTTGGAGGCGCTGGGGGTCAGCAAAGCGGTGGTAACCGCGGTGGAAGCGACCGGCGCCAATCAGTACCGGGTGATCGCCGAGGTCACCGGTCAGGCGGGTGTCGGCTCGGGCCTGACCACGGCCACCGTGGAGGTCGTTTACGACGTGGTGCCGGGCAATGGCATGCCTGGCGTACCACCGGTATGCCATTCCATGCCCAATGCGCCGGTGGTGTTCAACGGCGACGTCAAGCTGGACGGTGAAGGCACCCAGGTGGTCGACGACAAGTACGACTACGAGAACATCGTCGTCTCCGGCAAGTTGACCATCGGCGCCGGCGGGCGCGGCAAGGTGTCCGGCTGCGCCAAGGGCGCGATCACGGTCACCGGGGGTGATATCGCCGACAACGGTCACCTGCATTCGGAAAGCCAGCTGGTCATCGGTGGCATGAGCTTCCCCGCCGGTGCACGGCTGTGGGCACGCGAGATCACCTTCAACGGGGGCAGTGGCGGCCCATTGGCCAGGGCCTGGGCCGGGGCCTACGACACCGTGGTGTACGCCAACGGCGTGGCGGTGGGTGAAGCCCGCGTGGGTGGCAGCCTGATTCCTTCCACTGTTTCCGGTGGCGTGCCCTGGACCCAGGGCACGGTACTGCCCACGGCGCTGGCGCGGGTCAAGGTGACGTTGACCCAGGGCAAGGGCACGCCGGATGAAGTGAACTTCCTGCTCAACCTGCCGGCCCTGGACATGACCAAGGCCGTGGATGCTGCCACCGGCGAACTGCGCGGCGCCGGGGCGGTGATGGAACAGCTCTCGGGGCCGGAGGAAACCGCCTTCCGCACGGCCGTGCTCAGCTTCAGGGCCAGGGCCATCCATGGCGGTGGATTCACCCAGGGCAGTGGCGCAACCACCGATATCGTCGATGCCTGGGGATGGAGCCTGGGCCTGGGCAGCGACAACCGCCGCTACGATCGGGTGCGCGCAGCCGGCAGCCTGGCGATCCAGCACCGGGGCGTACGCATCGGCGAATTTGCCGGCGGCGGTGAGATCTGGGCACAGAGCGGCAATGATGCCGGTGCGGGCTTTCCTGCGGTTGCTGGGCGTACTGCGGGCTATCGCTACTTTGGCGGCAGCAAGCAGCTGATGAATGAGGCCATGCAGCCCACAGGTTTTGAAGTCCAGGGCAGTCAGGGCAACTTTTCACCGGGCTTGCCGGGCCTGCCCTACTGCGATGTGCGCACCAACTACATCGATGCCGATGTCTATCGCGACCAATCCAATTACATCTTCGATGCCAACGGCGGCAAGCCGCAGCTGACCATCCGCAATGTCACCCGCGCCGATGGCGTGGTGATCGGTGCAGCCAGTGGAACCGTCTATCCGCTGACCAATCCCGATGCGGCGCAGCTCAAGGTGCTGGAAGACCTGTTTGCCTGTGGCAGCTGGGAAGGCGCGGACAAGGGCTGCCGGGCCATGTACAACAACGGCCGCTGGAACCTGCAGCCGCAGAAGACGCCGCCGGGGATCTTCTGGTTTGACGGCCCGCTGGAGGTGCGATCAGCCAACCCGATCGTTGGCACGCTGATCGTACGTGGCAGCCTGGGCTTGAGTGATGGTGGCGGCTACAAGCTGCTGGAAGCGCCGAACTTCGCCGGCGTGGCCAAGGTCTGCAGTGGCGCGTACTACCCCACCAACCTGTGCGCCAGCCGCACGGCCTTCGTGACCTGGGAGGACGCCGATGGCGTCGTCTACACCGGCGCGGCCATCGGCAACGCTGCGGTGATTGCCAGTGGTGGCTTGAACGCGCAGAGCTGGACCAGCATCCGTGGCTCGGTGGTGCTGGGCAAGAAGATCACTGTCGGCGGCGCCAAGGTGAACATCGAAGGCAGCCTGAGCGTTGGCAACAACGAGTTTTCGCAGATCGATATCGGTGCCACCGGCATGAAGGTGGAAACCCCGCAGGACTGGAAGAACCTGGGGCAGTTGCCGGTGTGCAGCAAGGGCAGTCAGTCCTTGCCGACAACACCGGGAACCGCCGCCGTGCAGTGGTCGCGCTATCTCTGAAACACACAATAAGAAATGCCGCATGGCGGCTGCTCTCTCTTGCTGGCGTGCCCCGCCGATCCCCCGGGGTGCGCCTTTTTTTTTATGGAGCAGGCTGGCTGTCAGCCTGCTCCACACCGCATCAGTTCAACTGGCAACTGGCCGGCTTTGCCGAGGTGAACAAGGCTTCGCTGGCCCATTCCGGATGGTCGATGAAGGGGTTGCGGTTGCCCTGGAAGCTGTAGACGACCTCGTTGCGCTCGCGTTCGCGGGCGGTGGGGGGATGGGCCTGGTGCCACTGCAGCAGGGTCGACAGCAGGCCCATGTAGGCCGGCGAGCTGGACGTCAGCACGATCTTGCTGCGGTCATTGGTCAGCTCCAGGTCCGGCTCGCCTTGGCCGGTAACCGGGTGTGCGTCACCTTCGTAGCGGATGGCCATATACAGCACGGCGCGCGCGATATCGCCCTTGCGGCCGTCCCAGGTTTCGAAGCTGCCGCCGTTCCCGTCCGGGCCGACGAACCAGTTCTTCTGCCCACGCGCGCTGCCGCCGCCGTCACCGGCATTGGCCTCGGTGGCCAGCGCCGTGCAGCCGCTGCTGCAGCCGGCCAGTGGCTTGTTGCCGCGGCTGGAGTTGAAATTGGTATCGCTCAGGTAAAGCATGTGCGCGTCGGTGTGTGGTGCGTAGGGCAGGCCCTTGTCACCGGTCGCCGAGGAGAAGCCCAGCGACTTGGGCCAGGTGTGCTCGCGGTTGTAGGTCAGCCCCGAGCCGGTGCCGGCGCGTGCCGATACCTTGGGATAGCTGCGGTTGCGGTAGATGTCCAGGATGTTGTTCGGGTTGTTGGGGTCCTCGTCGGCAATCTCCAGGATGGTCCAGGTGTTGGTGCCGCTGCCGCTGTAGGGGTACGACGTGTGGCCTCGGATGGTGGCGTGCAGCGAACAGCGCAGCTGCGAGGGACTGCTGGTGTTGACCTTGGACCAATAGCCGCCGGTGCTGTTGTTGGCAACGGTGAAGGACACCACCGTGTTGCTGGCCGGGGTCAGGCCATCGGCATCGGTGATACGGCTGGCGGTGACGGTGAGCTGGCAGCTGTCGCCGGCGCTGAGCAGGTTCTGCGGGCTCAGCGAGAAGCTGGTGCCGCTGCCGGGATAGGCAAGGCTGACCGCCCCGGCCTGCGTGCATTGCAGCGCGAACGCACCACTGGCGGCAGTGACTGCCTCGCTGAACTGCACCTGCAGATCGGCGGCCACGGCGACATTGCTGGCACCATTGGCCGGCAGGGTGCTGCTCACCGAAGGGCGTGTACCGGTACCCGTGCCGGCACCGGCGAAGGTCTGGTTGAGGTTGCACTGGCCAAAAGTCTGCGCCGCGGAGCTGCGCCAGCTGAAATCGCTGGCGGCCTTGCCGCTGCCGCCCAACTGCAGCGAAGTGCCTGCCGGTGTGCTGTTGGTTTCCGCCACCGGGATCGTGGTGCTGGTCATGCCGGCGGCAGGGCCATTGCTGGCCTTCAGCGATCCCTCGTAGCTGAGGAACTGCACCACCTGGCCATTGCCGTCTACCAGTGCGATGCCGTCATTGCCACCATTCTGGATCAGGTTGGTCGAGCGCAGGCTGGCGATGGACACCGTGCTGCCACAGCTGGCGGGGCTGCCGGCAGGCAGGCTGCGGGTGCTGTATGTGGTGCCGGCGTTGGCGTTGGCGCCGTTGTACAGCACCACCTGGTAGGTGGACAGGTCTTCGCCTGCGGTGGCGACGACTTCGATGCCCTCACCGACATCGCCGTTGCTGTTGTCGTAGTGCAGTTCGTTGACGAATACCGCGGCGGCGGCAGGTGCGCTGGCCAGGGCGGCGAGCAGGGCCAGCGATGCTGGCCGCATGATCGAACGGGTGGTCATGGCAATGGGTACCCCAATTGGATGGTGGATTCCCCCCGCCGACAAGGGTAGGCGTTGTAGATGACGGGTTGAAGCAAGTGCTTCCACATGCCCTTGGCCAGGTAATAGAAAAAGCCGAAAACGAAGGCCAGGGCGAAGCTGGCGATGGGCGGCTTGACGTCCTTCAGCGCCTCCCTGCGTTGCGGCCCCTTGGGCAAGGCCTTGTACAGCGGCATCTGCAGCCCGCCCCACTTCTGCACGCCCTTGAAGAACTGCTTCCAGTGGTCGGAGACGTCCAGGCTGTCGATGTCGGCCCCGTTCTGGGGGATGACCGGGGTGGAGCTGGTAGCGTAGGGATTCTGGTCCATGGTGGTTCCTTGGTGATCGGCGCGGGTCGGGTGTCTGCCCGTACCTGGGTAATCACCGGACAGGGCCGGAATGCGTCATTTATCTTCCATGGCCGCCCGCGTCAGCCCCACCGGACACGAACAGGCAATTTGCTTCCCGGCCCTTGAAAGCCCCGTGGCGGGCCCCAACCTCCCGAACAAGCCCGTTCGACGGGCCTTTTTAAGCGCGCCGCCCGCAGTCCTGGATTTCCCCCGCTGGCGTCGCCTGAATTTCAGGCCAATCAATTACTTAAGAGGTCTTTCATGAGCATCAAGCCGCTTCACGACCGCGTTGTGGTCAAGCCGATCGAAGCCGACGAAATCTCCGCCGGCGGTATCCTGATCCCGGATTCGGCCAAGGAAAAGTCCACCAAGGGTGAAGTCGTGGCCGTGGGCCCGGGCAAGCCGCTGGACAACGGTTCGGTGCGCGCCCCGTCGCTGAAGGTTGGCGACAAGGTCATTTACGGCCAGTACGCCGGTTCGTCCTACAAGGCCGAAGGCGTCGAGTACAAGGTGCTGCGCGAAGACGACGTGCTTGCCGTCATCGGCTGAGCCGCCGCGCTGCCTGTTCCTGTCATACCCCTTTCCCGATAAAAGCAGCCGAGCTTGGCTCGGCTCTACTCAGAGGTAATCGCAATGGCTGCCAAGGATATTCGTTTCGGTGAAGACGCCCGTTCGCGCATGGTGCGCGGCGTCAACGTTCTCGCCAATGCCGTCAAGGCCACCCTGGGCCCGAAGGGCCGCAACGTCGTGCTCGAGAAGAGCTTCGGCGCCCCGACCATCACCAAGGACGGCGTGTCCGTCGCCAAGGAAATCGAACTGGCTGACAAGTTCGAGAACATGGGCGCGCAGATGGTGAAGGAAGTTGCTTCGCGCACCAA
>NZ_DLJW01000017.1:42751-43146 GCF_002477705.1 Stenotrophomonas sp. UBA7606
GGCGACGGCACCACCACCGCCACCGTGCTGGCCCAGGCCCTGATCCGCGAAGGCGCCAAGGCCGTTGCCGCCGGCATGAACCCGATGGACCTCAAGCGCGGTATCGACAAGGCCGTGGTTGCCGCCGTCGCCGAGCTGAAGAACATTTCCAAGCCCACCGCTGACGACAAGGCCATCGCCCAGGTCGGCACCATCTCGGCCAACTCGGACGAGTCGATCGGCAACATCATTGCCGAAGCGATGAAGCGCGTCGGCAAGGAAGGCGTGATCACCGTTGAAGAAGGCTCGGGCCTGGAAAACGAGCTGGACGTCGTTGAAGGCATGCAGTTCGACCGCGGCTACCTGTCGCCGTACTTCATCAACAACCAGCAGTCGCAGACCGCCGACCTGGACGA
>NZ_DLJW01000017.1:43371-44508 GCF_002477705.1 Stenotrophomonas sp. UBA7606
ACCCTGGTGGTCAACACCATCCGTGGCATCGTCAAGGTCGTGGCCGTCAAGGCACCGGGCTTCGGCGACCGTCGCAAGGCGATGCTGGAAGACATGGCCGTGCTGACCGGCGGCACCGTGATCTCCGAGGAAGTTGGCCTGTCGCTGGAAAAGGCCACCATCAAGGACCTGGGCCGCGCCAAGAAGGTGCAGGTTTCCAAGGAAAACACCACCATCATCGATGGCGCTGGCGAAGCTGCCGGCATCGAGTCGCGCGTCAAGCAGATCAAGACCCAGATCGAAGAAACCTCTTCGGACTACGACCGCGAGAAGCTGCAGGAACGCGTTGCCAAGCTGGCCGGCGGTGTTGCCGTGATCAAGGTCGGCGCCTCGACCGAAATCGAAATGAAGGAAAAGAAGGATCGCGTTGACGACGCCCTGCACGCTACCCGCGCAGCTGTCGAAGAAGGCGTGGTCCCGGGCGGCGGCGTCGCCCTGGTGCGCGCTGTCACCGCTCTGGCCGGCCTGAAGGGCAACAACGAAGACCAGAACCACGGTATCCAGATCGCCCTGCGCGCGATGGAAGCCCCGCTGCGCGAAATCGTTGCCAATGCCGGTGAAGAGCCGTCGGTCATCGTCAACAAGGTCAAGGAAGGCACCGGCAGCTTCGGCTACAACGCTGCTTCCGGCGAGTTCGGCGACATGCTGGAATTCGGCATCCTGGACCCGACCAAGGTGACCCGTTCGGCGCTGCAGAACGCAGCCTCGATCGCTGGTCTGATGATCACCACCGAAGCCATGGTTGCCGAAGCGCCGAAGAAGGACGAGCCGGCCATGGGTGGTGCAGGTGGCATGGGCGGCATGGGTGGCATGGGCGGCATGGACTTCTAAGTCCACCGCAGCCTCACCGCTGCTGGTAATACCCAGAACCCCGCCGCAAGGCGGGGTTTTGTTTTGCCCCGCGTACGACGCCGCAGGATGCGTGCCGTGGCCCCCTCCCTTTGGCGAAGCCAAGGGGAGGGTTGGGCAGGGGTAGCTTCTGGCCTTTGCTTCAGCCCCTCTCCCATCTGCGGGGTGAGAAGGGCTGCTTGCGAACCAAAGGTTCGCAGCCATTCGAACGACCTTGCGCCAGCGCAAGGACCGGGGCGCGGAGCGGGG